>NZ_JBIVUV010000012.1:0-17232 GCF_044768525.1 Streptomyces sp. NPDC091287 | reverse complement strand
AGGACGGAACCGTCCACACGGACGAGCGAAGCGCCCACGGGGCCGGGCGGGCCCGTATGAGCACCGCCCGTCCAGACCCGGGGTTCCGTCCTCAAGCGCCGGACGGGCTGGTGGTGGCTCGGGGTTCCGTCCTCAAACGCCGGGCGGGCTGGAGATGGCCCGGGTTCTATCCTCAAGCGCCGGCCGGGCTTCACGGGCGCGGCCGATCTCAGACGTACCGCTCCAGGATCGACGACTCCGCCAGCCGCGAAAGCCCCTCCCGCACGCTGCGCGCCCGCGCCTCGCCGACGCCGTCCACGGTCTGGAGGTCGTCCACGCTCGCCGCCAGCAGCTTCTGCAGACCGCCGAAGTGCTCCACCAGCCGCTCGATGATCGCCCCCGGCAGCCGCGGCACCTTCGCCAGCAGTCGGAAGCCCCGCGGGGACACCGCCGAGTCCAGCGTCTCGGGCGAGCCGCTGTAGCCCAGCGCCCGCGCCACCACCGCCAGCTCCAGCAGCTCCGTGTGGCTCAGCGCGTCCAGCTCGGTCAGCGCCTCGGCCACCGTGCGCGACCGCTTCGCCGTCGGCTCGGGGACGTAGTCCCGGACGACCAGCTCCCGCTCCGGCTCCACCCCGGCGATCAGCTCGTCCAGCTGGAGGGAGAGCAGGCGTCCGTCGGTGCCGAGCTCGACCACGTACTCCGCGATCTCCGTGGCGATCCGCCGCACCATCTCCAGCCGCTGCGCCACCGCCGTCACGTCCCGGACGGTGACCAGGTCCTCGATCTCCAGCGCGGACAGCGTGCCCGCCACCTCGTCGAGGCGCAGTTTGTACCGCTCCAGCGTGGCGAGCGCCTGATTGGCCCGGGACAGGATGGCGGAGGACTCCTCCAGGACCCGCCGCTCCCCGTCCACGTACAGCGCGATCAGGCGCATCGACTGGGAGACCGAGACGACGGGGAAGCCGCACGCCTTGGAGACCCGGTCCGCCGTGCGGTGACGGGTGCCCGTCTCCTCCGTGTGGATCGAGGCGTCCGGGACCAGCTGCACGCCGGCCCGCAAGATCTTGGTCATGTCCTTGTCGAGGATCAGCGCCCCGTCGAGCTTGCACAGCTCGCGCAGGCGCGTCGCCGTGAACTCCACGTCCAGCACGAATCCGCCGGTGCACATCGATTCGACGGTCTTGTCCATGCCCAGCACGATCAGCCCACCGGTATTGCCGCGGAGAATGCGCTCCAGGCCGTCCCGCAGGGCCATTCCGGGCGCGACCGCGCTCAACGAGGCGCGCATCAGCGCCTCGTTACCGGTGCCTTGGCCGGACTTTCCGGGCGTCGTCGCCCGGTCGTTGGCTGCCACTGCACTCCTCCGGTCACAGGTTGCGGTGCCCTTGCGTCCCCCATGCCGTGTCCACGGGCGGGCGAGACCAGGGCAAAGTCTACCGGCGCGCGTTGTCTTCCTGACGAGGCTGCGGCGCCTCTTGACGAGACCGGCGCGGGAGGACCCGCAGAGCGTCGCCCATGTCGGCGACTTCTGTGACCTTCATACCGGCCGGGACCTTCCCCGGGTCCGTCGGAACGAGCGCGTGGGTGAAGCCCAGACGGTGTGCCTCGGCCAGTCTCCGCTGCACCCCGGTGACCCTCCTGACCTCGCCCGCGAGCCCCACCTCACCGATCGCGACCAGGTTCTTCGGGAGCGGGGTGTCGCTGGCCGCGCTGGCCAGCGCGAGCGCGATCGCCAGGTCCGCGGCGGGCTCGGTGAGCTTCACGCCGCCCACCGTCGCGCTGTAGATGTCCCGCTTGCCGAGCGCGCTGATCCGGCCGCGCTGCTCCAGCACGGCGAGCATCATCGAGACCCGGGAGGTCTCCAGACCCGAGGTGGTGCGCCGGGGCGAGGGGATCTGCGAGTCGACGGTGAGCGCCTGCACCTCGGCGACCAGGGGCCGCTTGCCCTCCAGGGTCACCGTCAGACAGGTGCCCGGCACCGCCACGTCGCGACGGGTGAGGAAGAGGCCCGAGGGGTCGGCGAGACCGGTGATGCCCTCGTCGTGCAGCTCGAAGCAGCCGACCTCGTCGGTCGCCCCGTAACGATTCTTGACGCCGCGCACCAGCCGCAGCCGGGCGTGCCGGTCGCCCTCGAAGGACAGCACCACGTCCACCAGGTGCTCCAGCAGCCGGGGCCCCGCGATCGCGCCGTCCTTCGTGACGTGGCCGACCAGCAGCGTGGCCATCCCGCGCTCCTTGGAGGCCCGGATCAGCGCCCCGGCGACCTCCCGGACCTGGGCCATCCCGCCGGGCGCGCCGTCGATCTCGGGCGAGGCGACCGTCTGCACCGAGTCCAGGACGAGCAGCGAGGGCTTCACCGCGTCCAGGTGGCCCAGCACCGCGGAGAGGTCGGTCTCCGCCGCGAGGTAGAGGTGGTCGTTGATCGCCCGGATCCGGTCGGCCCGCATCCGGACCTGGCTCGCGGACTCCTCGGCGGTCACATAGAGCGTGCGGTGGTCCTCGTTCGCCGCCTTGGCCGCCACGTCCAGCAGCAGCGTCGACTTGCCGACACCCGGCTCGCCCGCCAGCAGCACGACCGCGCCCGGCACGAGCCCGCCGCCGAGCACCCGGTCCAGCTCACCGACGCCGGTCGACCGGGCGGTGGCCTGCCGGCTGTCGACCTGGCCGATCGGCACGGCCGCCGTGGAGACCCGGCCGGCCGCGGTGGTGCGCACGGCGGGGGCGCCGCCGAACTCCTCGACCGTCCCCCACGCCTGGCACTCGGGGCAACGGCCGAGCCACTTGGCGGTGGTCCAGCCGCATTCGGTACAGCGGTAGGACGGCCGGTCCTTCGCGGATTTCGTACGGGCAGCCATGGCGCCACCGTATAGGTGAGGTACGACAACGCCTCCCGGGCGGCGGCGTGCGGTGCACCTCCGCGCGCAGGGCGCACGGAAGCGCACCGGAGCACTACGGGCGGAATCCGCGATCCCTGTCCTCTTTCGAGGGATACATTCACTCGTAAGGATTAAATGTGCTCAAGGGGCACTTGGGGCATACGCTCCTTTGCCTACGGTCGCCGGGTGACGAGCAGCAGGCTGGAGACCCCGACGCACACCACCGGCGCACACCGGGCGCACCGCCGAGTGCCCCACGCCCCGGCACAGCGACCGCCCGCACGTTACGAGCCGTATCTCGACGGACTCTTCACCTACTGCCTCTCTGTGCTCTGCGACCACGACGAGGCCGCCGAAGCGCTCGGCGCCGCCCTGGCCGTCGCGGACCGGCAGGACGCCCGGGGCCCCACGGCCGAGGAGGAACGTAAATCCTGGCTGTACGCGCTGGCCCGCTGGACCTGCCTGCGCACCCTCACCGAGCGCAGACGCGGCCGCCAGGCCCACCGCCGTCCCTCCGGAACGGTCAAGCCGCCCCGCACGGCCAAGGCCTCCGATCCGCAGAAGGGCTCCACGACCTCCGCGCCGCCCTGGCACCAGGGGGCGCACACCGCCGGGCGCACGCCGGAGCACACTTCGCCCGCCACCCCCGAGGACGCCGCCTCGCCCGCCCTTTCCGAGTCGCCGGCCGCCGAGGCCCGCCGCCGGGAGCTCGCCACACTCGCCTGGCCCGAGGCCGCGGGCACCACCCCGGAGCAGCGCGAAGCCCTCGAACTGGCCGTACGCCACGGGCTCGCCCCGCGCGCCGTCGCCACCGTGCTCGGTCTGGAACCGGCCACCGCCCGGGAGCTGCTGGCCGGCGCGGCCTGCGAGGTGGAGCGCACCCGCGCGGCCCTCGCGGTCGTCGAGACCGGCGGCTGCCCCACCGTCGCCCGGATCACCGGCGACCACCAGGTGCTGCTCTCCGCCACCCTGCGCCGCGAGCTCGTCCGGCACGTCGACGACTGCCCCCGCTGCCGCCGTACCGCCGAACGGGCCGATGCCGCGGGACCCTGGCCCGGAGCGGCCCTGGCCCCGGTCGCCGCCCTGCCCGTCGTCGAGGCCCCCCGCCCCTCCGTGTACGTCGCGATGGCCCAGGCCCAGGCCCAGCGCTCCCGCGCCGCCGGCCCGCGCTTCGACCGGGCCGGGTATCCGCTCGACCCCAAGGACCAGGCCGCCCGCCGGGACCGGCTGCGCGCCCGGGTCGTGACGACCACGGTCGTCGCGACCGTGGTCGCCGCCCCCGTGATCGCCCTGTGGGCCGCGTACCGGGGGGCACCCCAGACCGGCGAGGGCCACGACGGGACCTCGGTCACCGCCACGGAGGTCGACGGCGCCGGCGGTATGAGCGGCGACCCCTACGACGAGACCGGCGACGGCCGCCCCGGCAACCGCTTCGGCGCCCGCGTCCCGGATGTCACCGCCGAGGTCGTCAGCACCGGCGGCGTGCAGCACGGCGACGCCCGGCTCGCGGTGACGGCCCGGACCTCCGGGGCCGTCACGACGCTCACGCTGACCGCCTCCGGCCGGGGACCGGTCAGCTGGTCGGCGGCGACGGACGCCCCGTGGCTGCGCCTCAGCCGTACGTCCGGCACGCTCGCGGCCGGGCAGAGCACCACGATCGCGGTCTCGGTGATCCGGGACGCGCAGCCGGGCGGACCGTGGCGGGCCCGGATCTCGCTGACGCCCTCGGGTTCCGCCGTACTCATCGACGGTCACGGGGTCACGTCCCCGACGACGGGCGGCCCGCGCCCCACGCGCCCGGGAACGGACTCCCCCCGGCCCACGGACCCGGGCACCACGGACCCCGGCCCGACCGACCCGGGCCCGACCGATCCAGGTCCGACGGACCCCGGACCCACCGACCCCGGGCCGGGCCCGACCGACCCCACCGATCCGCCGGACCCCACGGACCCGCCGGACCCGACCGACCCGCCCGACCCCACGGACCCGCCCGAACCGACACCGGGTCCGACCGACCCGAGCCCCACGGACCCGGCCCCGACCGACCCCGGCCCCTCCGCCCCGGACCCGACGGGCTGATCCTCGGACCCGACGGGCTGAGCCCCGGACCCGACGGGCCGAGGACCCGCCCGCCGGCCGGTCTCAGCGCTTCTTCGGCGCCGGGAGCGGGTCCGCTGGGTGCGGGTCCGCCGGGTGCGGGGCCATCGGCAGCAGCGACGACAGCCGCTCCTCGCAGAGCTCGACCAACCGGTCGTACCCCTCCTTGCCCATCAGCTCGATCAGCTCCGGGCGGTAGGACACGTACACCGGGTCACCGGCCCCGTGCGCCGAGGTGGCCGAGGTGCACCACCAGTGCAGGTCGTGACCGCCCGGACCCCAGCCCCTGCGGTCGTACTCCCCGATCGTCACCTGGAGCACCCGCGTGTCGTCGGGCCGGTCGATCCAGTCGTACGTCCGCCGCACCGGCAGCTGCCAGCACACGTCCGGCTTGGTCTCCAGCGGCTCCTTGCCCTCCCGCAGCGCCAGGATGTGCAGCGAGCAGCCCGCCCCGGCGGGAAAGCCGGGCCGGTTCTGGAAGATGCAGGAGCCCTCCCAGCGGCGCGTCTGGCGTTCGCCGTCCTCGTCGACGCCGACCCACCCCGACTCCGCACCGACGTCGTGGAACTGCCACAGCTCGGGAGTGAGCCGGGCCACGTGCCCCGCGACCCGCTTCTCGTCGTCCTCGTCGGAGAAGTGCGCGCCCAGCGTGCAGCAGCCGTCGTCCGCGCGGCCCGCCTGGATGCCCTGGCAGCCGCTGCCGAAGATGCAGGTCCACCGTGAGGTCAGCCACGTCAGATCGCAGCGGAAGACCTGCTCGTCGTCGGCCGGGTCGGGGAACTCCACCCAGGCCCGCGCGAAGTCGATGCCCTTCTCGTCGGACGGGTCCGGTCCGTTCGCCTCCGGCTGTGCTGCCTGCTTGTTCGACTTCTGCTTCTTAGTGGCTTTGTCCTGCTTAGCCTTTTTCGTCTTTGGCACGCGGACAGCGTAAGTCCCATGGCGCAGTAGCGTTCCCGTATGAGACTCGGAGTCCTCGACGTGGGATCGAACACGGTTCATCTGCTGGTGGTCGACGCGCACCCCGGCGCCCGCCCGCTGCCCGCGCACTCGCACAAGGCCGAGCTCCGGCTCGCCGAGCTCCTCGACGAGGGCGGCGCGATCGGCCCCCTCGGCGTGGACCGGCTCGTGGCGACGATCGCCGGCGCGGTCCAGGCCGCCGAGGACAAGGGGTGCGAGGACGTGCTCGCCTTCGCCACCTCCGCGGTGCGCGAGGCGACCAACGCGGACCTGGTCCTGGAGCGCGTACGGGTCGAGACCGGCGTCGACCTCGCGGTCCTCAGCGGCGAGGAGGAGGCCCGGCTGACCTTCTTGGCCGCCCGCCGCTGGTTCGGCTGGTCGGCGGGGAAGCTGCTCGTCCTCGACATCGGCGGCGGCTCCCTGGAGATCGCCTTCGGCATCGACGAGGAGCCGGACACCGCCGTCTCCCTGCCGCTCGGCGCGGGCCGCCTCACCGGCGCCTGGCTGCCGGACGACCCGGCCGGCCCCGACCAGGTCAGGGCGTTGCGCCGGCACGTCCGGGCCAGCATCGCGCGGACGGTGGGCGAGTTCAGCCGGGCCGGCCGCCCCGACCACGTCGTCGCCACCTCCAAGACCTTCAAGCAGCTCGCCCGGATCGCCGGCGCCGCCCGCTCCACCGAGGGCCTGTACATCCAGCGCTCGCTGAGCCGCAAGGCGCTGGAGGACTGGGTGCCCAAGCTGGCGGCGATGACGGTCGAGGAGCGCGGCCGGCTCCCCGGAGTCTCCGAGGGCCGGGCCGCCCAGCTGCTCGCCGGGGCCCTGGTGGCCGAGGGGGCGATGGACCTGTTCGGCGTCGAGGAGCTGGAGATCTGCCCCTGGGCCCTGCGCGAGGGCGTCATCCTGCGCCGCCTGGACCACCTCCCCGCGGAACGCGCCGCACTGCTGGGCTGACTGACGTAGGGCGGTGACTCCGGGCTTTCGGGCGGCGTACGACGGCGGACTCCGGGCCCTACCGCTCGGGTGACGTACGCCGGAACGAGCCGCACCGCTCGGGTGACGTACGCCGGAACGAGCCGCACCGCTCAGGTGACGTACGCCGGAACGAGCCGCACCGCTCAGGTGACGTACGGTGACGGGCCCATGGCCCTGATCACTTTCCGCCAGGAGCCCTCGGCGCGGCGCACCCGTGCCCGTACCCTGTCCAGGTGGCAGAACCAGTGGTGCGCATCCCCGATGCGAAGGTCGCCCTGTCAACGGCCTCGGTCTACCCCGAGTCCACCGCGACGGCCTTCGAGATCGCCGCGCGCCTGGGGTACGACGGCGTCGAGGTCATGGTCTGGACCGACCCCGTCAGCCAGGACATCGAGGCCCTGCGCCGGCTCTCCGACTACCACCGGGTCCCGATCCTCGCGGTGCACGCCCCCTGCCTCCTGATCACCCAGCGCGTCTGGTCCACCGACCCCTGGGTCAAGCTCCAGCGGGCGAAGGCCGCCGCCGAGAAGCTCGGGGCCTCCACCGTCGTGGTGCACCCGCCGTTCCGGTGGCAGCGCAACTACGCCCGCGACTTCGTGACCGGGATCTGGCGGATGGCGGAGGAGACGGACGTCCGGTTCGCCGTCGAGAACATGTACCCCTGGCGCTACCGGGACCGCGAGATGCTCGCGTACGCCCCCGACTGGGACGTCACCAACGACGACTACCGGCACTTCACGGTCGACCTCTCGCACACCGCGACCGCCCGCACCGAGGCGCTCGCCATGGTGGACCGGATGGGCGACCGGCTCGCCCACGTCCACCTCGCCGACGGCAAGGGCTCGGCCAAGGACGAGCACCTGGTGCCCGGCCGGGGCGACCAGCCGTGCGCGGAGCTGCTGGAGCGCCTCGCCCGTACGGGCTTCGACGGCCATGTCGTCATCGAGGTCAACACCCGCCGCGCGATGTCCTCCGCCGAACGCGAGGCCGACCTCGCGGAGGCGCTGGCCTTCACCCGCCTCCACCTGGCCACCGCGACCGCCGCCGACGACCCGTCCCCGAGGATCCACCGCCCGTGACCCCGGAGCGCCCGACCGAGGCCGCACCCGCCCCGCGCCGCCGGGGCCGCCCCTCCCGCAAGGCCGCGTCCGAGGGCCCCGACGCCCGTACGCGCATTCTGGAGGCGGCCCGTACGGAGTTCGCCGAGCGCGGCTACGACAAGACGTCGATCCGGGGCATCGCCAAGGCCGCCGGGGTCGACGCGGCCCTCGTCCACCACTACTTCGGCACGAAGGACGAGGTCTTCGCCGCCGCCGTCGAGGTCACCTTCGAACCCGCCCTGGTCGTGCACACCGTTCTCGGCGGCCCGCCGGAGGGCCTGGGGGAGCGGCTGGCGCGTTTCTTCCTCTCCGTGTGGGAGGACCCGGCGACCCGCTCCCCCCTGCTGGCGATCCTGCGCTCCGCGCTGACCCACGAGGCGGCGGCGAAGGTGCTGCGCGAGTTCGTCCTGCGGCGGCTGCTGGAGCGGATCGCGGCGGAGCTGGACGTTCCGGACGCCACGTTCCGCGCCGAGCTGGCCGCCTCGCACATGATCGGCATCGCGACGCTCCGGTACATGATCCGCGCCGAGCCGCTCGCCTCCGCCGACCCGGAGGACATCGTGGCGATGGTCGCCCCCACGCTCCAGCGATACTTGGGCGAGCGCTGAACCCCGGCCGGGGCTGCCCACCCACCGGCCACCGCGTCCCGCATCCCGGACAGGCTGTCCAGATCTTGGATCCGGGGCGTACGCTCGAAGGCAGTCTTTTCTTTAACTGTCGGAGGCAGTCCCCCTGCCGAAGGAGCGAGCGACGATGCCGCAGCTGAGGTCCCGCACGGTCACCCACGGACGCAACATGGCGGGCGCGCGCGCCCTTATGCGCGCGTCGGGCGTAGCGAGCGCGGACATCGGCAAGCCGATCATCGCGGTCGCCAACTCGTTCACCGAGTTCGTCCCCGGCCACACCCACCTCGCCCCGGTCGGCCGGATCGTCTCCGAGGCGATCCTGGCGGCGGGCGCGGTCCCGCGCGAGTTCAACACCATCGCCGTGGACGACGGCATCGCGATGGGCCACGGCGGCATGCTCTACAGCCTGCCCTCCCGCGACCTGATCGCCGACTCCGTCGAGTACATGGTCGAGGCGCACTGCGCGGACGCGCTGATCTGCATCTCCAACTGCGACAAGATCACTCCGGGCATGCTGATGGCCGCCATGCGCCTCAACATCCCGACCGTCTTCGTCTCCGGCGGCCCGATGGAGGCCGGCAAGGCCACCCTGGTCGACGGCACGGTCCGCAAGCTCGACCTGGTCAACGCGATCAGCGACGCGGTCGACGAGTCCATCTCCGACGAGGACATGCTCCGCATCGAGGAGAACGCCTGCCCCACCTGCGGCAGTTGTTCCGGCATGTTCACCGCCAACTCGATGAACTGCCTGACCGAGGTCCTCGGCCTCTCCCTCCCCGGCAACGGCTCCGTCCTCGCCACGCACACCGCCCGCAAGGCGCTGTACGAGGACGCCGGCCGCACGGTCGTCGAGATCACCAAGCGCTACTACGAGCAGGACGACGAGACGGTCCTGCCGCGCGCCATCGGCACCCGCGCCGCGTTCGACAACGCGATGGCGCTGGACATCGCCATGGGCGGCTCGACCAACACGATCCTGCACCTGCTGGCCGCCGCCGAGGAAGCGGAGCTGGCCTACGGCCTCGACGACATCAACGAGGTCTCGCGCCGGGTCCCCTGCCTCTCCAAGGTCGCCCCCAACGTCGCCCCCGGCGGCACGTACTACATGGAGGACGTCCACCGGGCCGGCGGCATCCCCGCCCTCATCGGCGAGCTCCACCGCGGCGGTCTGCTCAACGAGGACGTGCACGCGGTGCACTCCGACACCCTCGCCGAGTGGCTGAAGAACTGGGACGTCCGCGGCGGCTCCCCGTCCCCCGAGGCCATCGAGCTGTGGCACGCCGCCCCCGGCTGCGTCCGCTCCGCCACCGCCTTCTCGCAGTCCGAGCGGTGGGACACCCTCGACCTGGACGCGGCGGGCGGCTGCATTCGCGACGTCGAGCACGCCTACTCCAAGGACGGCGGCCTCGCCGTCCTCAAGGGCAACCTCGCCGTGGACGGCTGTGTCGTGAAGACGGCCGGCGTCGACGAGTCGATCTGGACCTTCGAGGGCCCGGCCGTCGTCTGCGAGTCGCAGGACGAGGCCGTCGACAAGATCCTCCGCAAGGAGATCGCACCGGGCGATGTCGTCGTCATCCGTTACGAGGGCCCGCGCGGCGGCCCCGGCATGCAGGAGATGCTCTACCCCACCTCCTTCCTCAAGGGCCGGGGTCTGGGCAAGGTCTGCGCGCTGGTCACCGACGGCCGCTTCTCCGGCGGCACGTCGGGCCTCTCCATCGGCCACGCCTCGCCCGAGGCGGCCTCCGGCGGCACCATCGCGCTCGTCGAGGACGGCGACCGGATCCGGATCGACATCCCGAACCGCTCCATCGAACTGCTCGTCGACGACGCCGAACTGGCCACCCGACGCGAGGCGTTGAACGGCGTGTACGCACCGAAGAACCGCGACCGCAAGGTCTCGGCCGCGCTGCGCGCCTACGCGGCGATGGCGACGAGCGCGGACCGCGGCGCGGTCAGGGACGTCACGAAGCTCGGCTGACGTTCCCTCCCAGCGCTTGGGCCTGCCTTCCCGGCGGCTCCCGTGACCGTCCCCGCCCCTCCGCCGGCGCTTCCTGCGGAGGGGCCGACGCTTTCAGCGGCTCGGGGCGACATCTTCAGCCCCTCCGGCGTTTGAGGAGCGGGGTCCGGGGCGGAGCCCCGGGTACCTGAGGCCCGGATCCCGGCCCTCACCAGCCCCCCGGATCCGCCCCGTCCACCGCGAAGACCGACCCGTCCGGCGCTGTCCCCACGACCGTCCGCCCCGCCGTGACCGGGGCGGGCAGGTCGGAGGCGTAGGCGAGCTTCCCGCCGCTCAGCCGCGCCCGGGTCTGCCCCACCAGCGCACCCCGGTCCGTGTCGACGGCCAGCAGCCGCCCGTCCGCGGCGGAGAAGTACAGGTGTCCGCCCTCCCCGAGCACCGGAGCGGAAGCCCGCCCGACCCCCGTCTCCAGCCGCCACAGCTCGGCCTTCGCACCGTCCGCCGCAGTGTCGACGGCCAGCAGCGACCCGCCCCGCGCCAGCAGGTACGCGACGTCCCCGGCCATGACCACCTGCGGCCCGTCCAACAGGAAGGGCAGCGGGACCCGGACCGATCTGCCGGTGCCGGGCGCGTACCGGACCAGCTCGGTGGTGTCCGAGTTCTCGTCCATCGCCGTCAGCACCAGCTCCCCGGCCCCGGCGGTCCCGACCGGGGTGAGGGCCCCGTCCAGCCGTCGCTGCCAGGAAGCCCGGCCGGTCGTGGCGTCCACCGCCGTGACCAGGGTCGACGCGCCGGAGGACGTCTGCTCGAAGGCGTAGGCGAGCCCGGACGCCCCGTCGTACAGGGCGAAGTCGGGCCGGGTGTGCTTCGCCGGCGGCCCCTCCCAGCGGGTCGCCCCGCTCGCCCCGTCCAGCGCCGTCACCGTGCCGTCGTCCGCGACGGTCAGCAGCGTGTCGCCCGCCGGGAACGCGCCACCGGGACGCGCGGACAGGGCGGTGTCCCGGACGGCGGTGCCCTTCACCGGGTCGAACGCGCGCAGCTTCCCGTCCGGACCGGCGGACAGCACGACCCCGCCCGAGACGACCGGAGCGTGGGCGGCCGTCCGCGACGAGGAGGACCGGGCCGACCACAGCACGCGCCCGTCCGCCGGATCGATCCTGGCGGTGCCGCCCCCGGCCGTCGAGCAGTACAGCGCACCCCCCGCCCCGGCGGTGGAACAGGCGGGCGTGGCGGTGCCGGAGGTCCGCAACGCGGTACGCCACGGGGTGACGGCGTCGTCGCCCTCCCCACCTCCGGCGCCCGCGCGTTCCGGCTCCGGGCGGCTCGCGCCCGTACCGCCGCCCCACACGGCGTACGCCCCGGCGCCCGCCCCCGCCACCAGCAGCAGCAGCGCCGCCGCCACGACCAACCGGACGCGCGGCAGCCGCCGGCGCCGCACCGCAGGCGCGGGGCCCACATGCGTGTCCGCCTCCGAGCCGTCCCGCTCCCGCACCGCCGGCACCGCCGCCGCGACCACCGCCCGGCGCCGCTGCGACGGTATGAACGCGTCGGCCTCGTACGACGGGGGCAGCAGCGCCTCCATCACCTCGCCCGGCGTGGGCCGGTCGGCCGGGTCCTTCGCCAGGCACCGGGCGACCAGCGGCGCGAGGTCCTCCGGCACTCCGCCGAGGTCCGGCTGGTCGTGCACCACCTGGTACGCCACGATGTACGGGCTGTCCGAGTCGAACGGCCCCCGGCCGGTCGCCGCGTGGACGATCACGGCCCCCAGCGCGAACACGTCGGCCGGCGGCCCGACCTCGCGCGGCCGCTGGAACTGCTCGGGAGCCATATAGGGCGGCGAACCGATCAGCTTGCCCGTCTCGGTGCGCAGATCACTGTCGTACGGCCGGGAGATCCCGAAGTCGATGACCTTGGGGCCCCCGTCGGTCAGCAGCACGTTGCTCGGCTTCAGATCGCGGTGGATCACGCCCGCCCGATGGATGTCCCGCAGCGCCTCGGCGAGCCCTGCGGTCAGCCTGCGCAGCTCGGCGGGGGCCATCGGGCCGCTCCGCTTCACCTGCTCGGCGAGCGTGGGCCCGGGAATGTAGAGGGTGGCCATCCAGGGCCGCCCCGCCTCCGGATCGGCGTCGACGACGGGAGCCGTGAACGCCCCGCTCACCCGCCGCGCGGCCGCCACCTCCTGCCGGAACCGCGCCCTGAACTCGGGATCCGCCGCGTACGGCGCGTGCACCACCTTCACCGCGAGCTGCATCCCCGAGGCCGAGCGCGCCAGATGCACGACCCCCATGCCGCCCGAGCCGAGACGGGCCTCAAGACGGTAGACGCCGGCGTACTGCGGAAACTCCGCTTCCGGATGCGCTCCGGGCTCTCGCAGCGGCGGCATCGCCCACCCCCGTGTGTTCGTGCGCATGCGACGCACGGAGCCTAGTCGATGGTGCGTGCGAGAGGCACGGGGCTTGCTAGCCTGCGCGTCGTACGCGCCTCGCGTACGCGACACCTCAACGGGGGAGGCCCACATGGGCGTTGAAGAGCACACCGCAGAGCCCACACGCGACGGGGTGGACGGGGTGGAAGGGGCGACGGCCGTCGCGGAGGCCGAGCTGAAGGTGGAGACCACCGCGTCCGGCACCCGCTACCCGGTCGCCCCGGGCTACCGGGTCAACGTCCGCACCGGCCCCGGCACCAGCTACCGCATCGTCAGGACCATGCCGTACGGACAGAAGATCCCGATCTACTGCCAGAAGCCGGGGGAGACGGTCACCGGCCCGTACGGGACGTCGAACCTCTGGGACAACATCGCCAACGGCCAGTTCGTCGCGGACGCCTACGTCTACACGGGGCGTGACGGCTACGTCGCACCGCGCTGCGACTGACGGCTTCGCCCGGGCAGCCGGGGGCTGCGGGGATAATCGGCCTCGTGAGCGAGAACAGCGCAGCCCCCGGCACCCCGCCCGCCACGGCCCCGGGCCCGCGGCCCGAGCCCATCCGCTTCTTCGGCACGACCTGGGTCGACCACGACGGCGGTTACGGCCTCCGGCGGGTCGGCGTCGCCGTCGGCTCGCTGCCCGCCGCCGTGGCCGCCTGCTTCCTCCTGCGCTTCGCCTACGAGGGGCTGGAGATCGCGGAGGTCGGGGGCATCGTCGGGATGCTGGTGATCGCGATGTTCTCCATCTGCAGCGCCATCGCGTTCCGCAAGACCTGGGAGGGCTTCGGCGCCCGCCCGAAGGACCCGGACCGCGAGGACTCCCTGCGCGGACTGAAGTCGATCGGCTTCATCGGCTCGCTCCTCGCCTACTTCGTCCGCTCGCTCACCGAGGCCCCGGGCGAGAAGCTGCGCCGCACCGAGTACGAGAAGGCCCGCGTCCAGTTCGAGAAGCGCCGCTCGACCCGGACCGGCAACCCGGCGGCCCGCAGGACCTCCGGCCGCAAGCGCCCGAAGCGCGCCTGAGGGCCGGCCCCACCCGCCCGAGAGACGACTCAGCAGCCCGCCGACCCCGCGTCGGCGGGCTGAGCCGCTTCGTCCCGCGTCCCCACCCCTTGACGGGACCCCTTGACGGGCGGCGCTGTCGGGCGAAGAATTCATCACATGATGAATTACGAACCCGGGGCCACGCCGACCGAGCCCCCGACGCACCCACCGCCCCCCGCGATCGAAGCCCGCGGCCTCACCGTCGTCCGGGGCGACCGCACCGTCCTGCGCGCCCTCGACTTCACCGTCCGCCCCGGCAGCATCACCGGCCTCCTCGGCCCCTCGGGCTGCGGCAAGACCACCCTCATGCGCACCGTGGTCGGCACCCAGGCCAGGGCCACCGGCACCCTCGACGTCCTCGGCCGCCCCGCCGGCGACCCCGCGCTGCGCAGCCGCATCGGGTACGTCACCCAGGCGCCCTCCGTCTACACCGACCTCACCGTCCGGCAGAACCTCGACTACTTCGCCGCCGTCCTGCACCCCGGCCGCGCCCACCGGGACGCCCGCCGCGACGCCGTCACCCGCACCATCGAGGACGTCGACCTCACCAGCCACGCCGACGCCCTCGCCGGGGCGCTCTCCGGCGGCCAGCGCAGCCGCGTCTCGCTGGCCGTCGCCCTCCTCGGCACCCCGGAGCTGCTGGTCCTGGACGAACCGACCGTCGGGCTCGACCCCGTACTCCGCCGCGACCTCTGGGACCTCTTCCACCGCCTGGCCGCCGACCGCGGCACCGCACTCCTCATCTCCTCCCACGTCATGGACGAGGCCGAGCGCTGCCACCGCCTCCTCCTGATGCGGGACGGCCTGATCCTCGCCGAGGACACACCCGACGCCCTGCGCCGCCGCACCGGCACGGAGACCGTCGAGGAAGCGTTCCTCCACCTGGTCGACGAGCACCCGCCCGTGGTCACGCCACCCACCCCGCCCCTCACCCAGGAGGCCTCCCGATGACGGCCACCGCCCCGCCCGCGACCGAGGGCGCCCCCGCCCGCCCGCTCACCCCGTCCCGCACGGCAGCCACCGCGGGCCGCGTCCTGCGCCAGCTGACCCACGACCCCCGCACGATCGCGCTCCTCGTGGTCGTCCCGGTCCTGCTGATCACGCTGCTCCGTTACGTCTTCGACGGCGCGGCCGGCACCTTCGACGCGATCGGGGCCTCTCTCCTCGGCATCTTCCCGCTGATCACGATGTTCCTGGTGACCTCGATCGCCACCCTGCGCGAACGCACCTCGGGCACCCTGGAGCGCCTCCTCGCCCTCCCGCTCGGCAAGGGCGACCTGATCGCGGGCTACGCCCTCGCGTTCGGCGCGGTCGCGGCTCTCCAGTCGGCGCTCGCCACGGCCGTCTCCATCTGGCTGCTCGGCCTGGACGTCGTCGGCTCGCCCTGGCTGCTGCTCCTGGTCGCGCTGCTCGACGCCCTGCTCGGCACCGCGCTCGGTCTGTTCGTCTCCGCGTTCGCCGCGTCCGAGTTCCAGGCGGTCCAGTTCATGCCGGCGGTGATCTTCCCCCAGCTCCTGCTGTGCGGCCTGTTCACCCCGCGCGAGGCGATGCACCCCGTCCTGGAGACGATCTCGAACGTCCTGCCCATGTCGTACGCGGTCGACGGCATGAACCAGGTCCTCCACCATCCCGACATCACCGGCGACTTCGTCCGCGACATCGCCGTGGTCGCGGGAAGCGCCCTCCTGGTCCTCTGCCTCGGCGCGATCACCCTCCGCCGCCGTACGCCGTGACGACCCCGATGCGAGGATGACGACGGGACGACGGCCCGCCCCAGACGACAGAGCACAGCCCAGAGCACAGCCCAGCACCGCCCGGAGGGTGAACGCATGACCCAGACAGTCGCAGTCCTCGGCACCGGCAAGATCGGCGAGGCCCTGCTCAGCGGGATGATCCGGGCGGGCTGGCGACCGGCCGACCTCCTGGTGACCACCCGTCGCGGCGACCGGGCCCAGGAACTCCACACGCGGTACGGGGTCGAGTCCGTCACCAACGCGGAGGCGGCCAAGAACGCCGACATCCTCATCCTCGCCGTGAAGCCCCAGGACATGGGCAAGCTCCTGGACGAACTCGCCCCGCACGTCACCGCCGACCGCCTGGTCATCAGCGCCGCGGCCGGCATCACCACCACGTTCATCGAGGACCGGCTCACCCCGGACACCCCGGTCGTCCGGGTCATGCCCAACACCCCGGTCCTCGTCGACGAGGGCATGTCCGTCATCTCGGCCGGCAGCCATGCCACCGGCGCGCACCTCGCCACCGCCGAGGAGATCTTCGGCGGCGTCGGCAAGACCCTGCGCGTCCCGGAGTCCCAGCAGGACGCGGCGACCGCCCTCTCCGGCTCCGGCCCCGCCTACTTCTACTTCCTGGTCGAGGCCATGACCGACGCGGGCATCCTGCTCGGTCTGCCTCGCGCCCAGGCCCACGACCTGATCGTCCAGGCCGCGATCGGCGCCGCCGTCATGCTCCGGGACAGCGGCGAACACCCGGTCAAGCTCCGTGAAGCCGTCACCAGCCCGGCCGGCACGACCATCAGCGCCATCCGCGAGCTGGAGAACCACGGAGTGCGTGCGGCCCTCATCGCCGCCCTGGAGGCGGCCCGCGACCGCAGCCGCGAACTGGCCTCCGGCAACGGCTGACGCCCAGCTCAGCCCCACCGTCAACCCCCGGCCACCGGCACCACCGGCCGGGGGTTGACACACTCCGGACACATCCGTAGTGTGCTCCGAGTTGTCCGACGTGAGCGCCGACTCCGGTCGGTCCCCGGACAGCCATTCCGCAGTAACCACGACAGAACACGCGACCTCGTGTCGCATGCTTTTTCGTGTGCCTGCGCGAAATGAGGAATCCGCGTTCGAAGGAACGCACCCCGATTAGCGTCGGGGCGCAGGATTCCGCTAAAGTCTCACTCGTCGGAACGGCCCAACAGCCGGGAAGACAAGCCCCGCTGACTGGGAATCAGGCCCGAAAGGATCTGATAGAGTCGGACTCGCCGGAAAGGGAAAACGCGAAAGCGAAGGACCTGGAAAGCGAGATGCGAGACCCGCTTCGACCGGGAATCGGACACGAAAGAGTCTGATAGAGTCGGAAACGCAAGACAGCAGGACAAAGCAGTAACGAAGGGAAGCGCCCGGAGGGCCCCGGTGAAACGGGACCGAAGGAAGCGTCCGTTCCTTGAGAACTCAACAGCGTGCCAAAA
>NZ_JBIVUV010000011.1:175016-298155 GCF_044768525.1 Streptomyces sp. NPDC091287 | reverse complement strand
GCGCCCCCCCCCCCCCCCGCCGGCCCCCCCCCCCGGGCGGGGGGGGGGGGGGGGGGGGGGGGGGGGGGCCCCCCCCCCCCCCGGGCCTGCCCCGGACCCCGCTCCTCAATCGCCGGAGAGGCTTGACGGTGCGGGCGAGGCTTCATGGAAAGCGGGCGGGGCCCGTACAGGTACAGGCCCCGCCCACCCACAACAGCTCAACGCATCAGCGCCGAGCCACACCCTCCGCACGGGCCGCCGCGGCCACCGCCGCGGTGACCGCCGGGGCGACCCGCTCGTCGAACGGCGACGGGATCACGTAGTCCGCCGCCAGCTCGTCGCCGACCACGTCGGCCAACGCGTTCGCCGCGGCGATCTTCATGCCCTCGGTGATCCGGGAGGCCCGGACCTGGAGCGCGC
The DNA here is from genome assembly GCF_044768525.1 of Streptomyces sp. NPDC091287. NCBI lineage: Bacteria > Bacillati > Actinomycetota > Actinomycetes > Kitasatosporales > Streptomycetaceae > Streptomyces > Streptomyces sp. NPDC091287. The sequence goes on along the minus strand of NZ_JBIVUV010000011.1, from coordinate 297,756 downwards.
CGGCGAAGATGCCCGGGAACGCCAGCACGTTGTTGATCTGGTTCGGGAAGTCCGACCGCCCGGTCGCCACGACCGCCGCGTACTTGTGCGCGACGTCCGGGTGGACCTCCGGGTTCGGGTTGGCCATCGCGAAGACGTACGCGCCGGGGGCCATCGAGGCCACCGCCGCCTCCGGGACCGTACCGCCGGAGACGCCGATGAAGACGTCCGCACCGGCGAGCGCCTGCTCCAGCGAACCGGAGAGGCCGGCCCGGTTCGTCAGCTCGGCCAGCTCGCGCTTGACCTCGGTGAGGTCGTCGCGGTCGCGGCTGACGATGCCCTTGCGGTCGGCCACCGCGATGTCGCCGATCCCCGCCTCCAGCAGGAACTTGGCGATGGCCACGCCCGCCGCGCCCGCGCCGGAGATGACACCGCGCAGATCGCCGAGCGTCCGCCCGGAGAGCTTCGCGGCGTTACGCAGGGCGGCGAGGGTGACGACGGCCGTGCCGTGCTGGTCGTCGTGGAAGACCGGGATGTCCAGCCGCTCCTGGAGCTTGCGCTCGATCTCGAAGCACCTGGGCGCCGAGATGTCCTCCAGGTTCACCCCGCCGAACGAGGGGGCGAGCCGGACGACGGTCTCGACGATCTCGTCGGCGTCGGTGGTCGCGAGCGCGATCGGCACCGCGTCGACGCCGCCGAACTGCTTGAAGAGGATGGCCTTGCCCTCCATGACGGGGAGGGACGCCTCGGGCCCGATGTCGCCGAGGCCGAGCACGGCGGTGCCGTCCGTCACGACGGCCACGACCTGGGACTTCCAGGTGTAGTCGTGGACGAGCTCGGGGTTGTCGGCGATGGCGCTGCACACTTTCGCCACACCGGGCGTGTACGCCAGGGAGAGGTCGTCCTTGTCCCGGATCGGGACGGTGGCCTGCACGGCCATCTTCCCGCCCCGGTGGAGGGCGAAGGCCGGATCGAAGGGCTCGTCGGCCCCGGTGTCCGCTGCGCTCGTGCGCTGGATGCCACTGTCGATGGTGCTGTCGCTGCGAGGATTGACGATCTCCGCTGCCATGGTGTTGACCCCTTAAGTATTCATCGTTTGAGGGTGGCCACTCCTGGTTGAGGAGGGGTGGGCGGGCACCGCGTACGCGCCCCGCACCGAGCGGTTGGCCCGCTCCGGCAGGGAGGTGGTACGTACGCGCGGGCGCGCCGCACACGCGCCCTGAGCCCCGGATGAGGGGTGTAAACGTCTTTTTTACCGGACGAACGATGTTACGGACGAGTCCATATCGACGCGGTGACGTGACTCATAGTCGAATATCTGGACAAGTCGGCAAACCGGTATAAATGCCGTCCACCAGTCGAGACGTGCCGAAGATTCTCCGGCAGAGGGAATGAATCCCCACAGATGGTCCGGTCCTCGGGCACCGGCCGTTGATGTTCGGGGGTCGCCCGTTATCCGATTTTGACATGGCCGGACCCCTGAATGGGTCAATCCGAATGGCAGGATGCCGTCATCACACAAGGTGGCGACACTCGAAGGTGCGTGCCAAGCCGCCCACCAGCACATCACCCTCACCTGCCGGAGGATCCCGACATGACCGCAAGCACCACGCGTCGTACGACCGCGAAGTCCCGGATTGCGGCGATCGGCGCCATCGCGGTCGCCGGCTCCCTGCTGCTTACCGCCTGTGGCGACCAGACAGACAGCTCCTCCCAGGAGGGAGGCAGCGGCAAGGAGACCAAGAGCGGCGCGCCGCTCTTCTCGAAGCTGCCGGAGAAGTACCAGAAGTCCGGTGTGATCAAGGTCGGCACGAATGCCGAATACGCCCCGATGGAGTCCGTCGAGAACGGAAAAATCGTGGGTGTCGACCCTGATCTGGCCGAGGCCCTCGGCAAGCAGCTCGGGGTGAAGTTCGAGTTCACCTCCGGTTCCTTCGACGGCCTGATCACCGCCCTGAACAGCGGGCGTCACGACATCGCGATGTCGTCGATCACGGACAACAAGCAGCGCCAGGAGGGCCTGGACGAATCGGGCAAGAAGCTGGGTGAGGGCGTCGACTTCGTCGACTACTTCCTCGCCGGCACCGCCGTGTACACGAAGAAGGGCAACCCGCAGAACATCAAGTCCATCGAGGACCTCTGCGGGAAGGCCGCGGCCGTGCAGCGCGGCACCACGTACGAGAAGGCCCTCAAGACGCAGTCGAAGGCCTGTACGGACGGTGGCAAGAAGGCCGTCAAGATCGAGTCGTTCGAGAACGACACCGAGGCGCAGACCCGCGTCAAGTCCGGCGGTGCGGTCGCCGGAGTCAACGACTACCCGGTCGCGGTCGACCTGGCCCGCAAGGCCGACGGCGGCAAGGCGTTCGAGGTCGTGGGCGAGCAGGTCGACGCCGGCCCGTTTGGCATCGCCGTCAAGAAGGACAACACCGGGCTGCGCGACGCCCTGAAGGAGGCCGTCGACGCGATCATCGCCGACGGTTCCTACCAGAAGGTGCTCGACAAGTGGGGCGCCGGTACGGGAGCGATCGACAAGGCCGCCATCAACGGCGGCAAGTGACCGGACGCTTCACTGAAGGGCAGTCACCATGACTGACAAGTTCGACAAGACACCCGCCGGTTCACCGGCCGGCCCGGTGTCCGTCTCCAAGGGCGCCACCCCGGCCCCGGAGAACATCAAGGCCATTCCGGTCCGCCATGTCGGCCGCTGGATCAGCGGCGTCGTGGTCATCGGCCTCCTCGTCGCCCTCGGGTACGCCTTCTCGCAGGGCAACATCCAGTGGCACGCCGTGGGCGACAAGCTGTTCGACAGCAGCGTCGTCGCCGGTGCGGGCCGCACCCTGCTGATCAGCGTCCTCGCGATGGTGCTCGGCGTGATCCTCGGCGTCGTGCTGGCCGTGATGCGGCTGTCGAAGAACCCGGTCACCAGCTGGGTGGCCTGGCTGTACATCTGGTTCTTCCGGGGCACCCCGGTCTACGTACAGCTGCTGCTCTGGTTCAACCTGGCGCTGATCTTCCCGGTCCTGAACATCCCGTTCATCTACAAGGACGAGATGACGGACGTCATGACCCCGTTCATGTGCGCCCTGCTGGGGCTCGCGCTGAACGAGGCCGCCTACATGGCGGAGATCTGCCGGGCCGGCATCCAGTCGGTCGACGAAGGCCAGACCGAGGCCTCGCACGCGCTGGGCATGACCCAGGGCAAGACCATGCGCCGTGTGGTCCTCCCGCAGGCGCTGCGCGTGATCATCCCGCCGACCGGCAACGAGTTCATCAACATGCTGAAGACCTCCTCGCTGGTGTACGCGGTCACGTACAACGAACTGCTCCGCTCGACCTCGCAGATCGGCTCCACGTCGTACGCGGTGATGGAGATGCTGTTCGTCGCGTCCATCTGGTACATCGTGATGACCAGCGTGTTCAGCGTCGGCCAGTACTACCTGGAGCGCCGCTACGCCCGCGGCTCGCTGCGCTCGCTGCCGCTCACGCCGCTGCAGCGCGTCAAGGTCAACCTCGCCGCGTTCAGCAACCGGCCCTCCGGAGGTGTCTCCGCATGACCACCCCCATGGTGAAGGCCGAGGGCGTCCACAAGTCCTTCGGCGCCGCCCACATCCTCAAGGGCATCGACCTGGAGGTCGCCCCGCGTGAGGTGTTCTGCCTGATCGGCCCGTCCGGCTCCGGCAAGTCGACCTTCCTGCGGTGCATCAACCACCTGGAGAAGATCAACGCCGGCCGGCTCTCGGTCGACGGCGAGCTGGTCGGCTACCGGCAGAAGGGCGACAAGCTCTACGAGCTGAAGGACAGCGAGGTCGCCCTCCAGCGGCGCGACATCGGCATGGTCTTCCAGCGCTTCAACCTGTTCCCGCACATGACGGCCATCGAGAACGTCATGGAGGCCCCGGTCCAGGTCAAGGGCGAGTCCAAGGCCGTGGCCCGGGCCCGCGCCGAGAAGCTGCTGGACCGGGTGGGCCTCTCCGACAAGGCGGGGAACTACCCCACCCAGCTGTCCGGCGGGCAGCAGCAGCGCGTGGCCATCGCCCGCGCGCTGGCGATGGAGCCGAAGCTGATGCTCTTCGACGAGCCGACCTCCGCGCTCGACCCGGAGCTGGTCGGCGACGTCCTGGACGTCATGCGCGGCCTGGCCGAGGACGGTATGACGATGATCGTCGTCACCCACGAGATGGGCTTCGCCCGCGAGGTGGGAGACGCGCTGGTCTTCATGGACGACGGCGTGGTGGTCGAGTCGGGCCACCCGCGTGACGTGCTGACCAACCCGCAGCACGACCGGACGAAGTCGTTCCTGTCGAAGGTGCTGTAGGCCTGTAGGCCTGTAGGGGCGGGGCCCCGGCGCACACGGGAGGGCGGTACGGACCACCACGGTCCGCACCGCCCTCCCGCGCGTCCGGCCGCGCCCGGTGCGCTCCCCCGCGCCCGCGCCCTCAGCCCGTCGGCAGAACCTCCGGGCCGGAAAGCAACTCCTTCAGCTGCTGCCGGGAGAGCGGAGGCTCCGACAGCAGCGGCCCCAGGGTGCCGGTGCCCTCGAAGCCGGTGCTGGAGCGTACGAGGAACTGCGAACCGTCCTCCTGCCTGAGCCGGCCGACCAGTTCGGGCCCCCAGCCGACGCTGTCGTCACCCTCGACGTCCATCGTGTCGCGCCACGTCGTCAGGACCCGGCCGTCGGGGAGCACCTCCCGCTCACAGTCGGTAGGGGCCGGCTCCTGGCCCACCCGGACGCAGAGGTCCTCGTCCGGATCGGCCGGGCGGCCCGTCTTCTTCTCCACCGCCTCCCGGTCCTCCAGGGTGAGCACCAGATAGCCGACGCCGCCGTCCTTGCGGAACGCGTAGTGCCCGTCCAGCGGCCCCAGGTAGGTGGTTCGTGCCTGTTCGGGTGTCGCGTTCTTGATGAGCACGGCGAGGGAGACCTCCTTGATCTCCCCCACGTCCGGCGGCAGCAGCGCGGCCAGCCGTTCGGCCCTGTCGGGTGCGGGGTCCGACGGCGGGGCGGACGGCCCGGCCGACGCCACCGAGGCGTGCGCGGGGTCCTCGTCGCCGCTCGTCCGGGGCAGGGTGAACGCCCCGGCGGCGACCACCGCGAGGACGGCGGCCGAGGCGGCGGCCCGGCGGCGCCTGCGGATCCGGGCGGCCTTCGCGTACACGGTCGCGGCGGAGAACGCGGGCTTCCCCGCTCCCTCGGCGGCGCGGTCGAGCAGTTCACGGACGTCGTTCATACCAATTCCTCCGCCATCCCGGCGCGCAGCGCCGCCAGGCCCCGAGCCGTGTGGCTCTTGACCGTGTTCGTCCGCATCCCGAGCGCCTCGGCCGTGGCCTCCACGCTCAGGTCCTCCCAGTAACGGAGCACCAGCACCGCCCGCTGTCTGGCCGTGAGCCGGGCGAGCGCCTCCCTGACGACCAGGCCGGTGTCCGTGTCGGCCGTGTTCCCCGGGCGGTCGGGCAGTTCGCCGTACGCCCGCTCCCGCCGCCAGAACCGCCGCCGGCTCGCGATGAACGTGTTGACCAGCGTCTTACGGGCGTACGCCTCGATGTTGTCGAGCCGTCCGTGGCGCCGGCCGCCGAGGACGACCTTGACCAGGGCGCTCTGGACGAGGTCCTCGGCCTCGTGCCGGTCGCCGCAGAGCAGATAGGCGCTGCGGAACAGTGCGGTGCGTCGGCCCTCCACGAAGTCGTGCAGCGCCGCGTCGTCATCGGCCCGCATACGGGCCCCTCTCCGGAATCCGCAATTCCCCGCCCCTTCTCTCCCCGCTCCCCGGCCCGCGGAGGCGGACCGTCTCACCCTTCCAGTGCGCCGGGGCCCGGCGGAGGTTGCGGACAGCGACGAAGAAGACGAAAAGGGGGCGGTACGGGCCCGAAGCCCGTACCGCCCCTCTCACCGCCGTGCGGCTGCCGTCGTTCGCGGGCGGCTACTTCACGGCGAGGACCAGCGTGTCCGAGGGGGACGCCCAGACCGCGCGGGCCTCGCCGAAGCCGGAGGCCAGCAGGGTGCGGGCGTGCCAGTCGGCGGAGGGCATGTCGCCGTCCGCGTGCTCACCGTAGATCGCGAACCGCTCGGCGGTGGGCGCGGCCAGGACCGGGTCCTTCGCGGCGACGGCCCACCACTCGGCCCAGTCCAGAGCGCCGCCTGCCTTGGCGCGGTCCATCGCGGCGTGCCGGTGGGCGCGTTCGGCGGCGTTGATGCGGGGGGTGGCCGTGTCGATCGTGCGGTCGGCGTTCATGAACACACCGCCGTCCCGGACGAGCCCGCCGAGCTGCCCGTACAGCGTGGCGAGCGGATCGCTGTGCAGCCAGTGCAGGGCGGTGGCGGTGAGGACGGCGTCGTACAAGGTGTGGGGCAGCCCGGCCGTCCAGTCGGGGTCCTTGAGATCGGCGGTGACGAAGGCGACCCGGTCGTCGCCGTCGAAGGTGCCGCGGGCGATGGCCAGGAGCGCGGGGTCGAGATCGACTCCGGTGCTCGTGGCGTTCGGGAACCGCTTGAGGAGCCGGTCCGTAATACTTCCCGTACCACACGCGAGGTCGAGCACCCGCGGTTCCGGTCCGACGACCGCCTCGACCATGTCCAGCATCACCCGGAACCGCTCCTCGCGGTCGGGCATGTACCACTCCTGCTGCCGGTCCCAGCTCTCCTGCCAGGACTGCCAGTCGGTGCCCGTAGCCGTCTCCGTCACGCCAACCTCCACGTAATGCCCGTTTACGTCAATCGACCATTACACTGGCCGACGCCCCGACTCTAGACCGACACCGTAAGGACTACAAGTGGAACTGGCCTATTACTCGGACTACGCCGTGCGCCTGGTCAACACCGAGGAGCCGGCCCGCAACAAGGACACCCTCACCTCCGTCGAGGCGGTCCGGGAGCTGTTCGGAGCCAATCAGCAGGCGGCGCGGCGGACGACGGACGCGGACGTGACCCGGTTCCGTTCCGTACGGGCGCGGCTGCGGGCGGTCTTCGACGCGGCGGACGGCGACGACGAGACGCTCGCGGTGGACCTGCTGAACTCGCTGCTGCTGGAGTTCCCGGTGAGCCCGCAGATCTCGGGGCACGACGTACGCGACCAGGACGGCAGGCCGGACTGGCACATGCATCTGGCCGACCACCCGTCGAACGCGACCGCCGGCTACGCGGCCATCGCGGCGATGGGCCTGGCCTTCCACCTCACCGAGCACGGCGTGGACCGCCTCGGCCTGTGCGAGGCGGCGCCGTGCCGCAACGCCTACCTGGACACCTCCACCAACCGCTCCCGGCGTTACTGCTCGGACCGCTGCGCGACCCGCGCGAACGTGGCCGCCTACCGGGCCCGCAAGCGCGAGGAGGCCGAGCGCACCGGCCGCAGCGCGGAGACCGCCCAGCCCAGCACCGCCGTCACCGACCGCTGACCCTTCGCCAGGGGCCGGTAGCGGGCCCGCACCCGGGCGAGCACCAGTTCCTCCGGCACGGTCCCGTAGTCGGTGCTGTCCCCGCCCGCGAAGGTGTTGTCGCCCCGCACCCACCAGCCGCCGGCCCGTCGCTCGGTGACCCGTTTGACCACCAGCAGGTCCTGCTGGAAGGGGTGCCGCAGGATCACCACGTCACCGGGGCTCACGGGCGCCCCGTACTGCACGAGCAGCAGGTCGCCGTGGTAGAGCGTGGGCACCATCGAGGGGCCCGTCACCTCCACCACCCGCAACGGACGCCGCGTCACCCGCCCGCCTCCGGACACCTGTCGCCGCTCCGGCATCTCCGGCACCTCCCGGTTTCTCCTCGTGCACATCGTCAGCACATCGCCCGAGCGTCACTCCGTACGTTCGGCCGACGGCCCGATTCTCACACCGGACTTTTGACCTAAGCCCCTGGGGCAGCCACGGAAAGCGGCGCTCCACGGAGTAATGTCCCACCTGAGAAGACGATCACGAGGAGGACAGCTCCATGCTTTCCCGCCTGTTTGCCCCCAAGGTGAAGGTCAGCGCCCACTGCGACCTGCCCTGCGGCGTGTACGACCCGGCCCAGGCCCGCATCGAGGCCGAGTCGGTCAAGGCCGTCCAGGAGAAGTACCAGGCCAACGAGGACGCGGACTTCCGCACCCGCGCCGTCCTGATCAAGGAGCAGCGCGCCGAGCTCGCGAAGCACCACGTCTCGGTGCTCTGGAGCGACTACTTCAAGCCCCCGCACTTCGAGAAGTACCCGGAGCTGCACCAGCTGATCAACGACACCCTGAAGGCGCTCTCCGCGGCCAAGGGCTCGAACGACCCGAAGACGGGTCAGAAGGCTCTGGACCTGATCGCCGAGGTCGACCGGATCTTCTGGGAGACCAAGAAGGCCTGATCTCCGGATCAACGCTTCGGCGGCCCCGGCCCGCGCGTCATCGCGTGCGGGCCGGGGCCGTTCTCGTACCCACTGGTCCCGCGTCCGGTGATGCGTTAACCTCAAAGCGAGACGGACCGTCTCGTCTTATGTGTCGGCTCACCAGAACAGCGAGGTCCACCATGGAACGCTTCGTCGAAGTCGCCCCCGGCGTACGCCTTTGGGCGGAGGAACACGGCGCTCCCGACGCCCCCGCCCTGCTGCTGGTCATGGGCGCGCAGGCGTCCGGGCTCGGCTGGCCCGACGAGTTGGTGGAGTTGCTCGCCGCCCGGCATCGCGTGATCCGTTACGACCACCGGGACACCGGCCGGTCCACCTGGGCCTTCGACGAGCGGCCCTATCCGCTCACCGCGCTGGCCGAGGACGCCGTGGCCGTGCTCGACGCGTTCGGTGTGGAGCGCGCGCACATCGTGGGGATGTCGCTGGGCGGCATGCTCGCCCAGTTGCTGATCGCCGACCACCCCGAGCGGCTGCTGACCGCCACGGTGTTCGGGACGCGAGCGCTCAGCTCCGTCCCCTACACCGCCCCGGACGGCACCCGCGTCCCGCCCGAGCAGCTTCCCGGCGTCGCGCCCGCCCTGCTGGAGCTGTGGGCCCGGCCCGTGCAGGACCGTGGGCCCGAGGCCGAATTGGAGCGGCGCGTGGAGCACTGGCGGGCGCTCGGCGGCGGCGTGATCCCCTTCGACGCCGACCGCACCCGGGCCCTGGAGCGCCGGATCATCGAGCACACCGGACATCACCGCGCCGGTTCCGCGCACGCCCGCGCCGACTACTCCGGGATGGACCGCACCGAGCAGCTCGCCATGACCCAGGTGCCCGCCCTGGTCATCTCGGCCCTCGCCGAACCCGTCTTCCCGCCCCCGCACCCCGAACACCTCGCCCAGGCGATCCGCGGCGCGCGGCTCGTCGAGATCCCGGGCATGGGCCACGCGCTCCCCCGCGAGGTGCACGCCCCGCTCGCCGCCGCGATCCTGGAGCACACCGGCCGCGGCTGACGCCGGGACGCACCGGGCACGGCCGACGCCGTGCCACACCGGCCGGCACCGGCCCGCCCCCGTCTGCGTCCCCCGCGTCATACCTGAGAGCCACCCCGCAGGTGCCCCCTCCAGCGGGACGCCGACTACCGGCCGCCGTCCATAACTTCTGTACCGGAAGCACGCGATGCCCCTGGTACGGAAGGACCTCACCCCATGCCCGACCGCCCGCGCAGACCCCGCCGGCTCCGCGCCCTGCTCGCCGCTCTCGTCACCTTCGCGGTGGCTGTGCCGGTGTCCGGAGCGGCCCGGCCCGCCGCCGTGCCCGCCCCCGCGCCGACCGCTCTCGGGCCGCTGCGGGACGCGGGGCCGGCGGCGCTCGCCCGGCGGTTCGCGGTGAGCCGGGAGGACATCCGGGCGGCCGAACGGGCGGCGGAGGAGCACGGGGACCTCCGGCGGGCGGCGTCGCTGCGGGGGATGGCCGAGCCCGGGCGGCAGTTCCTCGCCTTCGACGGGCGGGACGGCGGCCGGAGCACCGAGGTCGTCGGGGAGCTGTCCGCGGCCCGGCGGATCGCGGTGCTGGTGCCCGGTGCCGGCGTCGGGCTGGACGCGTACTGGCGGCTGCGGCGTGATGCCCGGGCGCTGCACCGGGAGTTGGGAGAGGGCGCGGCCGTCGTCGTCTGGCTCGGCTACCGCTCGCCCGCTACCGTCAGCCCGGCCGCGCTGACCACCGGTCGCGCCGACGAGGCCGCGCCGGGGCTGCGCGCGCTGGTGGACGGGCTGCGCGTGATGCTCCCCGGCACCCGGATCAGCCTGCTCTGCCACTCCTACGGTTCGGTGATCTGCGCCCGGTCCGCGCCGGGGACGGCGGCCGATGCCCTCGTCCTCTACGGCAGCCCCGGGGTCGGAGCTCGGGACGCCGCCTCGCTGCGCACCGGGGCCCGGGTCTGGGCGGGCCGGAGCGGCGGGGACTGGATAGCCCGGGTGCCCCACGTCCGGGTGCGGGTGCCGTTCGTCGCGACGGTCGGCTTCGGGACCGATCCGGTGGCGGACCGCTTCGGGGCCGAGGTGTTCGACGCCGGCGACGGCGGCCACAGCGACTATCTGCTGCCCGGTTCGCGCTCCTTGACGAACCTGGCCCGGATCGCGGCGGGCGCCGAAGCTCTGGGGGCCTCCCGTGCCTAGTCTCGTCGCCCGGATCGAGGCCGCCACCCCGCCCGGCCGGGACCGGGCCGTCGACGCCCTGCGGGCCCTGGCGATCCTCGGCGTGGTGGGCGGGCACTGGCTGGTGACCGCGCTGGTCACCGACAGCGGCACGGTGCGCGGGGCGAGCCCGCTGACGTATCTGCCTCAGCTCACCCCGGTCTCCTGGGTGTTCCAGACCCTCGCGGTGTTCTTCCTGGTGGGCGGGCAGGTGGCGGCGGGGAGTTGGGCATCGGCCCGGCAGCGCGGCGTGCCGTACGGGCGGTGGGTGCGCGGCCGGCTGGGGCGCCTGTTCCGGCCGGTGGCGGCGGTGCTCGTGGTGTGGGCGCTCGCGGCGGCCGGGATGCTGGTGGCCGGGGTGGGTGATGCGACGGTCCGTGCGCTGGTCAAGCTGGTCTGGTCCCCGCTGTGGTTCCTGCTGGTCTTCGCCGCGCTGACCGCGCTGACTCCGCTGGTGGCGCGGCTGCACCCACTGTGGCCGCTCGTGGTGGTGCTGCACGTCGACCTCGTACGCCTGGGCCTCGGCGGTCCTCGCGAGCTGGGGTGGATCAACGTGGTCGCGGGCTGGCTGGTGCCCTACTGCCTGGGGGCGCTGGTGGCCCGGGGCGGGGTGCGCGGCCGGGCGGGCCGCTGGGCGCTGCTGCTCGGCGGGGCCGCGGCGGCCCTCGCGCTCGTGCTGTGGGCCGGGTATCCGGCCTCCATGGTCGGCGTTCCGGGCAGCCGGATGTCCAATCTGGATCCGCCGAGCCTGGCCGCCGTGATGTTCGGCCTGGCGCAGTGCGGGGCGGCGCTCCTGCTGGTCGGGCCCCTGCGCCGGGTGCTGCGGAGGCCTGCGGTCTGGGCGGTGGTGGCGGTGGTGAACCTGTCGGCGATGACCGTCTTCCTGTGGCACCAGACCGCGATGATCATCGTCACGGCGAGTGGGTCGCTGATCGCGGACGACCCGCTGCCTGGGCTGCACACCGTGCCCGACGGCGCCGGCTGGGTGCTGGCCCGGTTGCTCTGGCTGCCGGTGTTCGCCCTGGCCCTGCTGGTGTGCTGGGCCGCGTTCCGGGGCTACGAACAGGGCGGGCGGCGCCCCGGCGGGGTCTCCCTCGTCGTACGGGAGTCCTCCCCCGAGCGGAAGGGACACGCACGTCGTGCCTAGTCTGAGCAGGAGTGGAACCGAGGGGGCGGTGGGGGCAGTGGGGGCGGTGACGTCGTCGAGGGCGGTGCGGCTGCGGGCGGCGGTGCGCCGTGTGCCGCGCGCCCTGTACGAGGAGTTGTGGGCCGCGCCCGCCGACCGGGTGCCGCGCATGGGCGAGCCCGGCGCCCCAGTGTGGCGGCCGTCGTTGCTGGTGCTGCTGGTCATCACCTCGGTCGGCATCATGGTGGTCCGTACCAACGAACTCGTCCCTCACGGAGGCGCGGTCTACCTGTTCGCGGTGCTGTCCGCCTGCGCACAGTCGGCGGCGCTCGTGGCCGGAATGATCCGTCCCGTGGGGGCGTGGTGGACGGCGACCGCGCTGTCGGTCGTGACGGAGCTGGCCACCGCGGCCACCGCGCCCACGGAGGGCTCGCGCCTGTGGATCCCCGGCGTCTTTCCCATGCCGGAGCTGCTGTACCCCCCGCCCTTCGCGGGGTTGGCCCTGCAGGGCGGTGCCCTGTTCCTGCTGGCAGTGCGGGTCCGGCCTCGGCGCGCAGTCGCCGCGCTGGCGATCGCGATGGGGGTGATGCTGCTCCTGACCCGGTACACGCCTCTGCTGCCGCACATCAACCCCTACGTGTCCGCTTCCGTGCTCGTCGTGGCACTGGCCCTCGGCGTCGCGCTACGCAGTGTGCGCCTCGCCCGTAAGGACCTCGTCGTGCAGGTGGAGCTGACCACCGAGGAGCGGGCCCGGCGCACCCTGCTGGAGGAGCGCAACCGGATCGCCCGCGAGCTGCACGACGTCGTCGCCCACCACATGTCGGTGATCTCCATCCAGGCGCAGGTCGCCCCGCATCTGGTCGAGCACCCCACCAAGGAGCTGCGGGAGAATCTGACCGGCATCCGCGAGAACGCCCTCGAAGCCCTCGCCGAGCTGCGCAGGGTGCTCGGCGTCCTGCGCTCGGAGGACGCGCCGGCGCAGAGCACGCGGCACGCCCCGCAGCCGGGCCTCGATGGGATCGACGGGCTCCTCGCCACCGTGCGCTCCGCCGGTCTCGCCGCCTCCCTCTCCACCACCGGCGCCCCGCGCCCCCTCTCGCCGGGCGTCGAGCTGTCGGCGTACCGCATCGTGCAGGAGGCGCTGAGCAACGTGATGCGTCACGCGCCCGGTGCGAGAGCCGACGTGGTGATCGGCCACCGGCCCGCCGGGCTGACCGTCCGGGTCGTCAACTCGCCGCCGGACCGCCCGGCCGCCCACTCCCCCGGGATACGCCACGGCCTGCTCGGGATGCGCGAACGCGCGGCGATGCTCGGCGGTGAGCTGGCCGCCGGCCCCACGCCCGACGGCGGCTGGGAAGTCACCGCGATCCTGCCCACCAGCACCGAGACGACCGAGGACGCCCCATGACACCGCCCATCCGCGCCGTGATCGCCGACGACCAGATGATGGTCCGCCAGGGCTTCACGGTCCTGCTGAACGCCGAGCCGGACATCGAAGTCGTCGGGCAGGCCGTCAACGGGCTCGACGCGGTCGCCAAGGTCGCCGAACTCGCCCCGGACGTCGTCCTGATGGACATCCGGATGCCGGAGCTGGGCGGTATCGAGGCGACCCGGCGGATCACCTCCCCCGAGGGCTCCACGGTGAAGGTGCTCGTGCTGACCACCTTCGATCTCGACGAGTACGTCTACGAGGCGCTGCGCGCGGGCGCTTCGGGCTTCCTGCTGAAGGACGCGTCGGCCGACGAACTGGCCCACGCGGTACGGGTGGTGGCGGTGGGCGACGCACTGCTCTCCCCGAACATCACCAAGCGGCTCATCGTGGAGTTCTCCCGGACGGCCGGGGCCCCGCGCCCACCGCTCAAGGCACGGGTCGGCGAGCTGACGGAGCGCGAGACGGAAGTGCTGACGCTGATCGCGGGGGGCCTGTCGAACGCGGAGATCTCCCGGCAGCTCATCGTGGCGGAGCAGACGGTGAAGACCCATGTGGGCCGGATCCTGGTCAAGTTGGGCGTCCGCGACCGGACCCAGGCGGCGGTGTTCGCGTACGAGTCGGGGCTGGTGCGCCCGGCCGGGCTCTGACCTCCCGCGCCCGGCGCGGACCCCGTTTCGTAGGATCGGCTCCGTGACGACGGGGAGCGGGGCAGGAACAGCGGGCGGCACAGTGGTGGCGCCCACCGGGATCGAGCGCGCGCTGTCCGCGGCCGTCGCGGGCGGCAGCGCCGACGCGGTCGTGGAGCTGCTCGCGCGGACCCGGCTGTACGTGCTCGTCGCCCGGCTGCACGCGGACATCCCCGGCTGGACGGCCCCCCTGCCCGCGATCCGCGACGAGGCCTCCGGGCGGACCTGCGTCCCGGTCCTGACCCAGGGCATGCTGCCGCCCTGGCACCCGGAGTGGGTGTTCCGCGAGGTGAGCCTCGGCGAGCTGGCCCGGATCTGGCCGTACGACGTGCGCCGGCTCGCGGTGAACCACGGCACCCCGTACGCGGCGATGGTCGACGCCCGGCCCAAGCGGCTGAAGGCCTGGTCGAGGGCGGACGAGCGATCCGGCGGGGCCGAGCGGGGCGTCCTGCTCACCGATGACGGCGGGCCACTGCACGGGCCGCTCGCCCACGGGCTGGCGCTCGGCGCCCATCTGGCCGTCACCAACGGCCTCATCTGGAACCGGCTCGGCGCCGCCTACGAGGACTACGCGACCGACCGGGCCCGGCTGCGCAGCCCGTGGGGCATCCCGCACCGCGCCGAGTACCGCGACCGCCTCGCCTCCCTGATGAAGAACCAACTGGTCGGTCGCGTCCAGGAAGCCGTCCTGCGGACCCGGCACACCCTGGCGCACCGGCTGGGGCGGACGCCGACGCATGAGGAGTGGTCCGACGCGGTGGACCGCGCCTTCGCCGCGCGCGACGCGGAGGACCGGGCGGTGGCGGACCGGGCGCTGCGTCACATCACTCTGTACGAGGAGAAGTTCCGGGCCGACGGCGCAATCGCCCCGGAGGGCCGCGTCGACACCCTGGCCGCCTTCGACCTCGGCCGGGCGGTCAACGTCGTACGGCTGGCGCTCGGCGCCCGGTACGGCGAACCACAGGAGGCCGAGCAGGACGTGCTGCGGCTCGGCGAACTCGCCCGGGCGGCCTACTCCTCCTGGGCGGACTTCTCCCTGGGCTACCTCATGGCCCGGGTGGTCCACCGGGCCGAGGACGACGGACCGGAGGCGGCGGAGCCCACGTACCGGCAGTCGCTCGCCGAGCATCGCGTCCTCGTCCAGGACCCCACCAGCCCCTATCGGAACATCGCGTGGTCATGAACCCGATCCACCCGCACCATCGCCCGGCTCCCCCGGCCCCCTGGGTCCCGCCGTCCGAGACCGAACAGCTCCTCCACGAGGCGGCGCTGCGCGGCGACGCCCGGGCCCAACTGGCGGCGCTCGCCGGGGCCGAGCTGTACATCCCGGCCCCGCGCGCCGAGGTGGACGCGAGACCGGACACCATCACCTGGCGCGCGCACCACGACCCGGCCGGCTTCGTCTGCCGGCCGGTGCTCACCCGGGGCATGCTGCCGGCCTGGCATCCGGACTGGGTCTTCCACGGCGTCTCGCTGCGCTGGGCCGCCGAGTTCGGCTGGTCCGACCCGCACGTGTTCCTCGGGGTGAACGTGGGGACGCCCGGTCAACTGCTGCTGCCGACGGGCCCGACGGACCTGGCACTGTGGCAGCGCGCGTACGCGGAGAACGACCGTCTCCCGGAGAACCGGCTGCTCGCGCTGCGCCACGGCGCGCTGCGCGGTCCGCTGGCGTACGGGCTGGCCTGCGGGGCGCATATGGCGATCGGGAACGCGGTGCCGTGGAACGAGGTCGGCACGGTCTACCGCGAGTACACCACCGAGCGCGATCTGCTCCGCGAGTCCTGGGGCATCACCGGCCACGCGGAGTGGCGCAAGCAGCTGGACACCCTGCTGGAGGCCCGTAACGGCCCGCCGGAACCGGACTTCGTCCTGCGCACCCGCGACCAACTGGTCTCCGCGCTCGGCGAGTTGCCCTCGGCCGACCTGTGGCGCGAGACCGCGGCCGGCCACGCCCAGGACCTGGGGGCGGCGCCGGGCACGGTGAAGGGCATCGAGGAGCTGGTGCGCCGGATCATGCGCTACGAGGCCCGGTTCCGCGCGGACGGGCTGCTGCCCCCGGACGGCCGGGTCCGCACGACGGTCGCGTACGACTACGGGCGGGCGGTGAACCTGGCGCGCTGGGGGCTGGCGGCGCGCTACTGCGCCCCCGCCGACGCGGAGCAGGCGATCGTCTACGCGGGGGCGCTGAGCAAGTCGGCCCACCGCTCCTGGGAGGAGTTCTCGGCGGGCTACTCGCTGGGGCGGGTGCTGCGGTTCGACGAGGAGGAGTACGGGCCGTTCTACGAGAAGAACGTCCTCGCCCACCGTCTGCTGGCGGAGAGCGAGGGCAGTCCGTGGCGTCACATCCCGTGGCTCTGAGCACGGCGTGACCCGCGGGGGCCGACCGGTCCACGTCGACCAGGCGCCGGCCTCCCGCCGGCCGGCCGCCGGTCAGGTCAGCCGCCCGGCAGCAGATGACGGTAGCTGTCCGGGTTCTCCACCAGGAACTGCGCGAAGCTCTTCGCCGGGTGCCCGGTGAGCGTGGGCACCGCGTCGGAGACGGCGGCCAGCTCCCCCTGGGCGATGGCCTCGTACGAGGTGACCCAGCCGGCCACCTCCCAGTCCTCGGCCCCGTGGCCGGCCCGGGAGGCGTAGGCCTCCTCGCGGGTCTCGGGGACGTAGACGACGGGTCGCCCGGTGGCCCGGCTCAGCTCGTCGGCCGCCTCGGCGAGGGTGAACGCCTCGGGTCCGGTGAGGTCGTAGACCCGGTCGTCGTGGTCCGTGCCCTCGTCCAGCAGCACGGCCGCCGCCGCGTCGGCGATGTCCTCGTGGGCGACGGCCGCCACCCGTCCGTCGCCGCCCGGCCCGCGCAGCACCCCGTCGGTGCCGGTCATCGCGGGCAGCCCGGCCAGATACCAGTTGTCCCGCAGGAAGGTGTGGCGGATCTCGGCCGTACGGATGTGGGCCTCGGTGTCCCAGTGGTCGCGGGCGAAGGTGAACGTGGCGTCGGGCGCGGCCCCCTGGAAGGACACGTACACGATCCGCTCCACGCCCACCGCCACGGCGGCGTCGATCGCCGTGGTGTGCTCACGGACCCGGTAGGGGCTTTCGTGGGCGGAGACCAGGAACAGGGTGTGGGCCCCGTCGAGGGCCCGGCGCATGGCCTCCGCGTCGCCGTAGCGGGCGGCGGGCGCGTGGTCGGCGCCGGGCAGGTCGGGCAGCCGGGCGGGGTCGCGGCCGAGAAGCCGTACGGGCACGCCGGTCCGGGCCAGCCGTCGGGCGACCCGGCCGCCGATCGCTCCGGTCGCTCCGGTCACCGCGATGAGGGGGCCATTCACTGGGGTTCGTCTTCCTCTCGTCGTCCTCCGTCCCAGGGCCGCACCTCCACGACCGCGCCCACCGGGAGCGGTCCGTACAGGTGCGGGAACTCCTCGCCGCCGGGCTTCATCGCCTCGTACCGGACGGGGTCGGCGAGGCGGGCGGGGTCGATGACCAGGACCACGAGGTCCCGGCCGTCGTCCCCGTACAGCATCCGGGCCACACCGGGGAGTTGGTGGGGCAGCGAGAGATGGATGAAGCCCTCCTCCTGGAGAGTGCGGCCGCGGGTGGACATCTCGTACGTCCCTGTCCCGCGGGCCGCCTCCCAGAGGGGTGCTTCGGCGAGGTGCTGCAACAGCGGTTCGGTCATCGAACCACGCTAGCGGGCGGTGCTTGGCACCTGCTAGAAGGTGCGGCGACGAGCCCTGCGCGTGGCCACGAGAACCGTGCCGCCGGCGGCGACCAGCGCGGCCGCGATGGACCCGATGATCCATTCGCCGCCCCGGGAGCCGGTGTCGGGCAGCTCACCCGGGTGGCTCGGCGAGGGCGTGGGGTGCGGCGGGTGGCCGGTGCGGGTGGGGGTGGGAGTCGGCGTCGGGTCCGTGGGACTCGGCGTCGGATCCGTGGGACTCGGCGTCGCATCCGTGGGAGCCGGCGTGGGATCCGTCGGGGTGGGCGTGGGGTTTGTCGGCGTCGGCGTCGGCGTCGGGTCCGTGGGACTCGGCGCCGGATCCGTCGGCGTCGGCGTCGGGCCCGTGGGACTCGGCGTCGGATCCGTCGGCGTCGGCGTCGGGTCCGTGGGACTCGGCGTGGGATCCGTCGGGGTCGGCGTCGGGTCCGTCGGGGTCGGCGTCGGGTCCGTCGGGGTCGGCGTCGGGTCGGGCGCGCAGGTCGGCAGGTCGCCGTCGAAGGGGTACGCGTGGATCTCCTGGCCGCCCGACGCGCCCGCCGAGGTGTGGGTGAGGGAACCCGCCGTGTAGAAACGGCCGTTGGTGCCGCTCATGCTGAGCACGGTGGTGCTCGTCGGCCGGCCCACCAGCACGCTGCCCTCGAACTGGGCCGGACCGCTCATGGACAGGTCGGTGGCGTCCGGGAAGTTCCACAGCAGGTTCTCGCGGAGGCCCTCGTTGGGGAACGAGCCCATGAAGGTGGCGACGCTGCGGGTGGAGCCGTAGACGTTGACGAGGACGGTCGCGCCCTCGGGGATGCCGTTGAAGACGAACCCCGTGTTGCCGCCCGCCTCCGACTCCAGGTCCGCGTCCACGTCGAAGATCTGGATCGCGGACGAGCCGTCACCGGTGAACGTCATGACGTCACCGGTCTTCACCCACGTGCCCGTCGCCTCCCGGTGCTCGTCGCCGTCGTACGCGTAACACTGGCTGGCCTCGGTGAGCTGCGGGCGCAGCGCGGTGTACGGGGCGGCCGCGTCCTCGTCGAAGCGCGGGGCGGTGGTGGGGTTCACCGTGCCCGTGAGGTCACCCGCGTACGCGACGCGGCCGGAGTGCGTGCCCTCCTCGGCGAGCAGGCGCTCGCCGTCGGCGATGGTCACGTCGCCGCCCGCCGTCAGATAGTCGGAGCCGTCCGGCGGCGGCACCCGCGAACCGACGCCCGCGATGCCGACGTTGTAGATCTGCGAGACCCCGTCCCGCTTGTCCATGTCGAACCGGCCGAGGGTGACGACCTTCCCCTCCGCCTCGGCCGCCGCCTCCCGGACCAGGAAGTCCCCGCCGACGTAGACGTTGATATTGCTGTCGAAGTTCTCGACCGGGCCGTTGTTGGGGTCGTTCCAGCTGGGCGGGCAGGAGCTGCCTAGGCAGGGTCCCAGTCCGCCCGGCAGCGGATCGGCGCCCGCGGCCGGGGCCAGCACGCCCACCATCGCCGCGGCCGTGGCCACTGTCACTGCTGCCCGGATTGCGTTGCCGCGCCTGCGCGCCTTCTGTTCCATGCCGCGCAATATGCATGGTTAACACTTAGTCATATTGAATGACACGCCGCCTTTGCCCCTTCGTGTAGGCCTATAGGAGGTTTCTCCGCCACGACACGCAGGCGGAAGCGGTGTGTCAGCGAGCCAGCAGCTTCGCCTCCAGCACGGGGTCGAGGCCGACGGCCGGGCGGTCGGGGCGCCGGGGTGCCACGCCGCCGAGGGCGCGCAGCCAGGCCCAGGTGTCCTCGACGGTCTCCCCCACCGGGCGGCAGCGCAGCCCCGCGGCGTACGCCCTGGTGGGGTCGCCCCGGTGGAGCGTGTCGTACAGCTCGCCCGGCGGAAGCCAGATCGGCAGGTCGCTCCAGGGCTCGACCCCGGCGGCCAGCAGGACCTCCGGATCGGTCCAGCGCAGCTCGGCGTCGGACCCGGTGACGCGTACGCAGGCTTCCAGCAGCTCGCCCGTGGTCGTGTGGCCGGGGCGGCTGACGGTGTTGTACGCGCCGTGCAGCCCGCCCGCCGCCGCGTCCAGGATCCAGTCCGCCAGGTCCCGTGCGTCGATGTACTGGAGCTCGGTCCCGGGCCGGCCGGGGGCGATCACCGGTCCGCCACGGGCGATCCGCGAGAGCCACCAGGGCAGCCGGCCGATGTTCTCCCCGGGGCCGATGATCAGCCCGGCCCTCGCCAACAGGGCCCGGT
The DNA here is from genome assembly GCF_044768525.1 of Streptomyces sp. NPDC091287. Taxonomy (NCBI): domain Bacteria; kingdom Bacillati; phylum Actinomycetota; class Actinomycetes; order Kitasatosporales; family Streptomycetaceae; genus Streptomyces; species Streptomyces sp. NPDC091287. Next base: position 278,089 of record NZ_JBIVUV010000011.1, on the reverse strand, counting down.
CCCCGAAGGCGTCGAGGGCGGCCAGCTCACCGCCGCGCTTGGCCCGGTCGTACGGCACGTCCGCGCCGTCGTCGGGCGAGGCGCCCGCCACCAGCGGACCGTCCTCGTCGAGCCCCGGGGCGGCCGGGTGGGCGTACACCGAGCGACTGGAGACGTAACTGAAGTGCCCGGACCGGCCGGACAGCAGACGGGCGGCGTCGCGGACGGCGGCGGGCGCGCCGCTCCAGGTGTCGACGACCAGGTCCCAGTCCTGCCCGCTCTCCGCCAGCGCCGCGAGTCCGCGCTCGCCCGCGGTCCGGTCCCCGGTCAGCGCGCGCACGCCGGGCGGGGGCGCGTGGCGGCCCCGGTGGAACACCGTGACGTCCCAGCCCCGCTCCAGCGCGGCGTCGGTGACGGCCCGTCCGACGAACTCCGTACCGCCCAGCATCAGAAGCCTCATGGGACGACTCTGCCCGCCGGAAGGCGGCGGGGGAACACGAGCACGCTGTCAGCAGAACGGGGAACTCGCCGTCGCGGGGCCGGCGCGCGGGCCGGCGGGCGTCACCGGCGCGAGCGGAACGTCGGCGGATCAGGGCGTGCGGGCCAGCGGGGAGCGGTGGCGCAGCAGCCACTCGTGGTAGCCGCTGGCCCGGCACGCCGCGTCCCGGTAGGCGTCCTCCAACTGCGCGTACACCACCGCGATGTCCGTCCCGGGCCGGGAGACCAGGAGCAGCCGCACCGCGAGCGGGTCCCCCAGCAGCGGGCGGATCACCATGTCGTCGCGCGGGCCCGACGTCGGCTGGCAGGGCGCGACGGCCTCGCCGAGCACGACGAGAGAGGCGGCGGTGAGGTAGTCGCCGTGCAGGACCGGCGGATTGAGCCCGGCGGCGCCGAGCACCCGGCGTACCCCGTCCCACTCGCCGTCCACCGTCGGATCGACCATCCACGGGTCGCCCGCCAGGTCCCCGAGCTCCACCACGCGGCGGCGGGCGGCGGGGTGGTCCCGGGAGAGCGAGATGAACTGCGGCTCCCGCTCCACGAGTACGCGCTGCTCCAGGCCCTCCGGCACGGCGAGCGGGGAGCCCTCCACCTCGTGCACGAAGGCGACGTCCAGGCGACCCCCCTCGACCGAGCGCAGGAGTGCGTGGGCGGAGACATCGACCCGCAGCGAGATGTCGGTGCCGGGCAGGGCGACCCGCAGCCGGCGCAGCCAGCCGCCGATGACCCGGCTCGCGGTGGAGCCGATGCGCAGCCGGGATCCGCGCGGCCGGGCGGACTCGGCCTCCGCCAGCGCCTCGGCGACCAGGTCGTTCATGCCGTTCACGAGGGGCCGGGCCCGGCTCAGGACGGCCCGCCCCAGGGAGGTCGGCCGGCAGCCGGTCCGTTCGCGGCGGAACAGTTCGGCGCCGAGCACGTTCTCGATCCGCCGGAGCTGGGTGGTCAGGGAGGGCTGGCTCACACCGAGGCGACGGGCCGCCTGATGCAGGCTGCCCGCGTCGGCGATGGCGCAGAGCGCCCTGAGGTGCCTCACCTCCAGCTCCATGCAGCGGAGACTATGACCGCCGCACGCCGTGCACCAGACGTCGCAACCCCACCAAACAGCGGCAATTCAGGGAGTGTTGGGCCCTGAGACATGTGACGATGCCGTGCCCGTGACGTGAGCATGGCATGCCCATGGGTGGCTGACGTGCGGAAAGAGAGGGCCCGGGCGGCGATAGGGCGGCGCTATCACCGTTCGGCATCATCCCCCGCGACTGTGCGCTGCACCACACTCTTCCCCGTACCGCCCCACGCCTTGTCCGCCCCAGCGGACACCCCCACGGCGCGGGTTCGATCGGACAGGTAGGAGAAATCCCCCCATGAGACACCTCAGGACCGCTGTCGCCACCGCCGCCGCCGGGCTCGGCCTCGTCGCCGCGCTGGGCACCGCACCCGTGGTCGCCGCCGCTCCGGCCCCTGCCGCCCCCTCCTCCACCACCATCGCCGCGTACAACGGCTCGGGCGAGAACGCCGCCGCGAACCGCGCCTTCCTCGACGCCGTCATGAAGTCCGTCGCCGAGAAGCGCGCCGCCAACCCGGGCATCAAGGCCGTCACGGTCACCTACGACGCGTCGGGCGCGCCGTCGTTCCGCGGCGAGATAGCCAACAGCACGCAGATCTGGAACAGCTCGGTATCCAACGTCCAGCTGCAGGAGGGCTCCGGCGCCGACTTCACCTACCGCGAGGGCAACGACCCCCGGGGCTCCTACGCGAGCACCGACGGGCACGGTCGCGGGTACATCTTCCTGGACTACGCCCAGAACCAGCAGTACGACTCGACCCGGGTCACCACGCACGAGACCGGGCACGTGCTCGGCCTGCCGGACAACTACTCCGGCCCGTGCAGCGAGTTGATGTCCGGCGGCGGCCCCGGCCCGTCCTGCACCAACGCCAACCCGGACGCCAACGAGCGGGCCCGGGTGAACCAGCTGTGGCAGAACGGCCTGGCCGCGCTCGCCCGCTCCGCCTCCTGACACCGGGACGCACCGGCAGTCCGGCGGAGGACGGCCGGTCCTGTGTCCCGGGACCGGCCGGCACCCCCCACACGACAGAGGACCGTTCCGCCCGCGGAACGGTCCTCTGCGCGGTCCACGCCCGTGCCGGTCGGGCCGGTCGGGCCGGTTCGGGCCGTGCGTGCCGGTCGGGCCGTGCGTGCCCGTGCGTGTCCGTGCGTGTCCGTGCGTGTCCGTGCGTGTCCGTGCGCCGGTCAGGCGGCGAACTCGCCGCGGACGAGGGTCAGCAGTTCGTCCTCGGTCATGCCGAGGTCCCGGGCGTCCGCGACGGCTTCGCGGACGCGCTCCAGCAGCCGGGCCCGCTGTGGCGAGGCGCCCTCGGTGATCGCCGCGCCCCGGCCGCGGCGGAGCTCGATGAGCCCTTCCTCGCGCAGCCGTTGGTAGCCGCGCAGCACCGTGTGGACGTTCACGCCGAGGGATTCGGCGAGCACCCGGGCGGCGGGCAGCCGCTCGCCCGGGGCCACCGCGCCCTCGGCGACCGCACGCCGGACCGAGGCGGCGATCTGGTCGCCGAGCGGGACGGTGGAGGTCGGATCAACCCGGAAGAGCATGGTCAGCGCCCCGTCCGCTGCCGGTCGAGCAGTGTGTTGAGCAGGGCCGCGCCGGTGGCCGAGTCGTCGACGGTGACGGCGAACTCGCGGCCGCTCGTCAGGCTGACGACGATGGCCTCACCCGAGCGGGTGATGACGCCGCTGCGCTCGGGGCGGATGCGATAGCCCCAACCGCCGTACTCCGCGAGCGCGTTGACGCGGCGACTGCCCGCCCCCTCCATCCGCTCCAGCGGCACCCGCACCCGGGGCCGGGGCAGCAGGCCGGAGACGGTGAGGCCCCGCCGGTCCACGGTGACGTGGGGGCGGCAGAAGGTGACCGCCACCAGGCCGAGGAGAAGGAGCGGGCCCGCGATGAACCAGCTCTGCTCCAGGCCGACGGTGACACCGGCCGCCAGGAACACCAGCACGGCGACCGGCACCCACCACGCCCCGATCCCGCGCGCCCAGCCGGCCACCTCGCCGTCGGCGAGCGCGATGCGCTCCCGGCTCGCCGGATCCCGGTCGCGGGGGTCATCGGGTGCGGGGACGAGCCGGGAGGCCAGCAGGCCGAGGGCTCCGGCGAGGACGGCCACCCCGAGGGCCACGACGATATGCCGGAGCGGGAAGCCGTCCGCCGGCCCGCCCTCGGGGGCGTCCACGTTGACGAACAGGACGGCGGTCAACAGGTACCCGAGGAACCCGGCGACGGCGAAGCCCCCGCCGATGAACCACCGGTGGGCACGGCCGTAGAGCTTGCCGTTGACCGCGATGAAGGCCCACAGCGCGCCGAGCACGAGCAGCGATGTGGCGGTGTAGAGGAGATGGGCGGTGACGCCCATGTAGCCGTCGGCGGAGCCGCCGGCGTCGAAGTGGACGGACAGCCGGGCGGGCAGCCGGTCCTTGACGGTGATGTGGACGACGAGGTCGACGAGGAGAGCGAGCACAAAGGGCAGGGCCGCGAGCGTTGCGCGGCCAAGGTTCTTGCTTGTCATGGAAAACCTCCGTTGTTCGCATGCTAGTAGAACAATGAGGCGAGGGCAACGGCGTGGGTGACGCGCGTCCGCCCCGTACCGGGATGGGTACGGGGCGGAGGCGGTACGGGGCGGAGGCGGGCGATTTCCGGTGGCGGCGGGCGGTCCCGGGCCGGCCAGGTCGGGTCGGGCCGCCTGGTCGCGTCGGGGCCGCCTGGTCGGGCCGGTCAGGCCGGTCCGTCAGACCGGGTCAGGCCGGCCGGTCAGGCGAGTTCCAGCGGGAAGGCTCCCCGGTGGCCGGTGCCCGCGCCGTCGGCCGGGCGCACCTCGAACTCTCGGCAGCTCCAGACCTCCTGGACGAACCCGGACCGCTGGTCCCACAGCTCCAGCACGTCGTCCTCGCCCGCCGAGCCCCGATAGGCGTCCTTGGCCCCCCGGAAACAGGCGAGCCCGCCGGAGAGGCCGCGGCCGGGGGCCGGGAAGTAGTCGGAGAAGGCGCAGGCGATACAGGTCTGGATCCGGACGCCGTCCGGGAGGATGCGCTGGACAGCGGTCAGGGCGGCGTTGAAGTCGCGCTCGGCGCGGGCCGATTCGTACACCGCGCCGTCCAGGTGGAGGGCGAGATGGAGGTCCGGGTCGACCCGGCGCAGGGAGAGCAGGCAGCTGAGCGTGGCGTGGCGGAGCGTGCCCGCGACGAGGACGGGCAGCGGCAGATCCCACTCCAGTACGCAGTCGGTGAGCGCGCCGTCCGCGAGGGCGAACATCCCGCTCTCCGGCGGCATGCCGGCGACCGGCCCCAGGTCGTCGAAGCTCTCGCCCTCGAAGTCGACCCCTCTGATCCGGATCCGGAGCTGCCGCCCGTCCGTGGTGAGAACGACGGCGTCGGAACCCTTGTTGTCCCGGTACCAGCCGGCCCACGACTCATCTGTCATGAGCAGGGACTGTAGCCCCTGCCCCGGGCGGCTTCCTTACCACCCTCCGGGTTCAACCCGCTTCGGGTTCCCGCCACATGGGGTACATCGGCGGGCCGTCCGGCAGGTCGACGGCACGGCCGAGGAAGCGGAATCCGAGCCGCTCGTAGAGCGCCCGGCTCCGGGCGCTGCTCGCCTCCAGATAGGCCGGCAGCCCTTCCCGGTCGCAGCGCTCCAGCTCCACGCCGATCAGCTCCGCGCCGATGCCCTCTCCCTGACGGTCGGGGGAGACGCCGATCATCAGCAGATAGGCGTGCGCGCGGTCGTGCGGGTGAACGGCCCCGGTGAGCCTGCCCACCAGTTCGCACCGCTCGTTGTCGGGGTCGGCGGTCCGCCGCATCAGGGCGGGCGTGGGGTCCTCCTCCTCGGGGGCCCCGGCGGGCACCGGCAGCCAGAGCGCCACCGCGGCGCCGTCCTCGGCGATGTCGATACGGCCTTCGGCGAGGGCGACGTCGACGAAGACGCCGAGGAATCTGCCGTGCACCGCGCGCCGGTGCGCCTCGTCGGGGAACACCCAGCTGCTGACCGGGTCGTGGTGGAACGCCTCCTCCATGACCGAGACGACCAGCTCCCGGTCGCGCTGCTCCGCCTGCTGAATCCGTATACCCATGACCGGCTGCCGCCCCTTCCCTACCGCTTTCGCTCAACCCACCTCCGGAATACTAGAGTTGACGGGGCGGCGCAGGTCGCACGAGGTGGGTCAGCTGGTCCTGCGGGTGACGAATTCGGCCAGTGCCAGCAGGTCCCCGGCGGCGCTCGGGTCGGGGACCGCCCGGGAGAGGTGGTGGACCGCGCGGGCCATCCGGTCGGCGGCGCAGACCTGGGCCCAGTCCCGGCCGCCGGCCCGGTCCACCGCGTCGGCCGCCCGGCTCACCTCGCCGGAGGTGGTCATGGGCCCCCGGTAGAGCGTGGCGAGCTCGGCGGCGGCCGGGGTGCCCGAGGTGAGGGCGGCGACCACGGGCAGGGACTTCTTGTGGGCGGACAGGTCGGCCCCGACGGGCTTGCCGGTGCGGTCCGGGTCGCCCCAGATGCCGATCAGGTCGTCGATGAGCTGGAACGAGAGGCCCACCTCCCGTCCGAACCCGTCCATCGCGCGGACCGCCCGGTCCTCCGCCCCGGCGTAGAGGGCTCCGAGCGCACAGGCGCAGCCGAGCAGCGCGCCGGTCTTGGCGGTGGCCATGGCGAGGCATTCGTCGAGCGTGACCTCGTCGGGGCCGCGCTCCTCGAACGCGCAGTCCGCCTGCTGGCCCGCGCACAGCTCGATGACGCAGGAGGAGAGGCGGGCGGCGGCACGGGCGGCGGCCGGGTGCGGATCCTCGGCCAGCAGCCGCTGGGCCAGGGCGAGCATGGCGTCGCCGGTGACGATGGCGTCCGGGATCCCGAAGACCGCCCAGGCGGTGGGCCGGTGCCTGCGGGTGGTGTCCTCGTCGATGACGTCGTCGTGGAGCAGGGTGAAGTTGTGGGCGAGCTCCACGGCGACGGCGGCCCGGACGGCGCGTTCCGGATCGCCGCCCAGCGCGCGGGCGGCGGCCAGCACCAGGGCCGGCCTGATGGCCTTGCCCGCATGGCCGGCGGCAGGGGTTCCGTCGGCGTTCTCCCAGCCGAAGTGGTACATCGCGATGCGGCGTATGCCGCCGGGCAGCGACTCCACGGCCGATCGCAGATGCGGGTCGACGACGGCACGGGTGCGCTCCAGGAGCGCCGCGACCTCGTGCCCTTCCGTCGCTGCGTCCGTACTGGTCATGGTCACGGTCACTCCCTGGGGCGAGGCGATGGGGTGCGGACCCGGGGGCCCGGGCGGCGGCTGCCGCCCGGGCCCCCGGGGTGAACCGGGGTCAGTGCCAGCGGCTGACCTCGACGTTCTCCAGCACTCCGAGGGCGTCCGGTACCAGGATGGCGGCGGAGTAGTACGCCGTCACGAGGTAGGAGATGATCGCCTGCTCGTCGATCCCCATGAAGCGGACCGAGAGACTCGGCTCGATCTCGTCGGGGATACCGGTCTGCTGGAGGCCGATGACGCCCTGCTCGGCCTCGCCGGTCCTCATGCAGATGATGGATGTGGTGCGGGCGTCGGAGACGGGGATCTTGTTGGACGGGAAGATCGGCACCCCCCGCCAGGCGGGCACGTGGTGGCCGCCGATGTCGACGCTCTCCGGGACGAGTCCGCGCCGGTTGCACTCGCGGCCGAAGGCGGCGATGGCCTTCGGGTGGGCGAGGAAGAGCTTGGATCCGCGGCGGCGCGAGAGCAGCTCGTCCATGTCGTCCGGGCTGGGCGCCCCGTCGTGCGGCTGGAGCCGCTGCCCGTAGTCGCAGTTGTTGAGCAGTCCGAACTCCCTGTTGTTGATCAGCTCGTGCTCCTGGCGCTCACGCAGCGCCTCGACCGTGAGCCGCAACTGCTGCTCGGTCTGGTTCATCGGCTGGTTGTAGAGATCGGCGACCCTGCTGTGCACCTTCAGCACCGTCTGGGCGACGCTCAGTTCGTACTCGCGCGGCGCCGCGTCGTAGTCGACGAAGGTGTGCGGGACGACGGCCTCCCCCACATGGCCGGCGGAGAGGTCGATCGCCGCCTCGCCGTAGTGGTTGGTCCGCTGCTGCGGGATGGAGAGCAGACCCGCGAGATGGTCCTGCAGGGGCGCCGCGCGCTCCGCGAGGTTGTACACGTCGGCACGGCTCAGGGTGAGGAGCGTGCACGGGGTGAGCGCCCGGGCGGTGTACTCCCAGACGGCGTCGCCGTCGATCAGGCTCTGGTCGCCGAAGTACGCGCCGTCGGCGAGGACCCCGAGCTCCGTCTCGTCCCCGTAGGGGCCCGATCCGACCTTCGCCACCTTGCCGTGCGCCAGCAGGAAGACCCGGTCCGCCGCGTCCCCCGAGGCGGCGAGCACCTCCCCCGCGGCCACGTCCCGCTGCTCGCACCTGCGGGCGAGCTCGGCGAGCACCTCCTCGTCGCCGAACTCCCGCAGGGCGGGCAGCTCCCCCAGCTCCGCGGGGATCACGGACACCCGGTCCCCGGTCTGGACGAAGGTCACCCGGCCATCGCCGACCGAATAGCTGAGCCGACGGTTCACCCGGTACGTACCGCCCTGTACCTGCACCCACGGCAGCATCTTCAGCAGCCACCGCGAGGTGATCTCCTGCATCTGCGGCGCGGATTTGGTGGTCGTCGCGAGGTTCCGCGCAGCCGCCGTCCCCAGACTCTGCTGCGGCGGCGCCTGCGTGTCGCGAACCTCTTCACCAACGGACATCTGACGTCCTTTCGATCTTGGGCTGACCTGCGTGCAAAAGCCTTTCAGCAGGAGGACCGGGTCGCCATTACACAAAAGAGTGCGACTAATCCGCCTTCGGTCGGGGCACGTTGTTCCTCGTCGCCCAGCGGACCGCTTAAGTTGCATCTCTCATGCAACTTATCTACGGTGAGCCCATGCGGTTGACGAGATTCACCGACGTGGCGCTCCGCGTCCTCATGCGACTGGCGGTCACCGAGGACCGGGAGCCGCCGACCACCCGCGAGGTGGCGGCCACCATGCGGGTCCCGTACACGCACACCGCGAAGGTCGTCGCCAGGCTCCAGCACCTCGGCCTCCTCGACGCCCGTCGCGGCCGGGGCGGCGGACTCACCCTGACCTCGGCCGGCCGCGCCGCGTCGATCGGCTCGCTGGTGCGGGAGCTGGAGGGGCCGGAGGAAGTAGTCGAGTGCGAGGGCGACACGCCCTGCCCGCTCCGCTCCGCCTGCCGGCTGCGCGGGGCCCTGCGCGGGGCCCAGGAGGCCTTCTACGCCGCACTGGACCCGATCACCGTCACCGATCTCGTCGCCTCCCCCACCGGCCCCCTGCTGTTGGGCATCGGCAGCGGTCCACCGTCCGACTGAACCCGCTCCCGCCGCCCGACCGGACCCGCCCCCGGCCGCACGAACGAACCCACGCGCCGACGGTGCCACCCTCCGCCCGTAAATATGCATCCAGCATTCCAATAAGGAGCTCCACCATGCTCTCCGACCGGTCCACCGCCACTGTCCGCGCCACCCTGCCCGCCGTCGGCGCGGCCATCGGGGACATCGCCGACCTCTTCTACGAGAAGCTCTTCGCCGCCCACCCCGAGCTGCTGCGGGACCTGTTCAACCGGGGCAACCAGGCCTCCGGCGACCAGCGCAAGGCCCTGGCCGGGTCCATCGCCGCGTTCGCGACCGCGCTGGTCGAGCACCCCGGCACCCGGCCCGACGTGATGCTGGACCGGATCGCCCACAAACACGCCTCGCTCGGGGTGACCCCGGAGCAGTACGAGGTGGTGCACACCCATCTGTTCGCGGCCATCGCCGACGTCCTGGGCGACGCGGTCACCCCGGAGGTCGCCGCCGCCTGGGACGAGGTCTACTGGCTGATGGCGGGATCCCTGATCGCCGTCGAGGAGCGCCTCTACGCGCAGCAGGGCGTCCTGGCGGGCGATGTGTGGCACACCTGGGAGGTGACCGCCCGGGTCGAGGAGACCGAGGACGTCGCCACCTTCCTGCTGCGCCCCGCCGATGACACGCCCCCGCCCGCCTTCCGGCCCGGCCAGTACGTCTCCGTACAGGTCGAACTCCCGGACGGCGCCCGCCAGATACGCCAGTACAGCCTCTCCAGCGCCCCCGGCTCCCGGCTGCGGTCGATCACCGTGAAGCGCGTACGCGGCCAGGGCTCGCCCGACGGCGAGGTCTCCCGGCACCTGCACGAGCACACCCGCGCGGGCGACCTGCTGCGCGTCTCCGTCCCCTACGGGGACCTGGTGCTCGACCGGCTGGACGCGCCCCTGCTGCTGGTCTCGGCGGGCATCGGCTGCACCCCCATGCTGTCGATGCTGGAGCACCTCGCCCAGGAGGGTCACAGCGGCCCGGTCACCGTCGTGCACGGTGACCGCTCACCGGCCGACCACGCCCTGCGCACCGACCACGTCCGGCTGACGGAGAAGCTCCCGGACGCCGAGGCGCACTTCTGGTACGAGGCCCCGGAGGCCGGGCAGCCGGCGAACCGCACCGGCCTCGTCGACCTGGCCGGCATCACCGTACGGCCGGGAACACACGCCTACCTGTGCGGCCCGCTCCCCTTCATGCGGGCCGTCAGGGCCCAGCTGCTGGAGGCGGGCGTCCGGCCGGCCGACGTCCACTACGAGGTGTTCGGCCCGGACCTCTGGCTGACCTCTTCCTGAAACGGCGGAGAGGCGACAATGGGCGGGTGAACAGCCCGCCCCGCCTCGACGCCCTCCTGCGGCCCCGGGTGCCCTCCCCGCTGCGGGAGGTCCACGACGAACGCTTCGCGCGCCACGGGGTGAGGCTGCTCCTGAAGCGGGACGATCTGATCCACCCCGACCTGCCGGGCAACAAGTGGCGCAAACTCGCCCTCAACCTGGAGGCCGCGGCCGGGCGCACCGTGCTGACGTTCGGCGGCGCGTACTCCAACCACCTCCGGGCCACCGCGGCGGCCGGGCGGCTGCTGGGTTTCCCCACCGTCGGGGTGGTCCGCGGCGACGAGCTGGCGCACCGGCCGCTCAACCCGTCGCTCGCCCGGTGCGCGGCCGACGGCATGCGCCTGCACTTCGTGGACCGTACGACGTACCGGGCGAAGGCCTCCTCCGAGGTCCTGGAGGGGCTGCTGAGCCTGTTCGGGGACGTGGAGGTCATCCCGGAGGGCGGCAGCAACGCGCTGGCCGCACAGGGCTGTACGGCGCTGGGGCGCGAGCTGGCCGGGGAGTGCGATGTGGCGGCCGTGGCCTGCGGGACCGGCGGCACCCTGGCCGGACTCGCCGCGGGCCTGGGCCCGGGACAGCGGGCCCTGGGTGTCCCGGTGCTGCGCGGCGGCTTCCTCGGGCGGGAAGTGGAGCGGCTCCAGCGCGAGGCGTTCGGCGGCCCGTCCGGGAACTGGTCGCTGGACGAGCGCTTCGCCTTCGGCGGCTACGCCCGCGCCACCCCGGAGCTGGAGGCCTTCGCCGCGGACTTCGAGGACCGGCACGGGCTGCCCGTGGAACGCGTGTACGTCGCCAAGCTGCTGTTCGCGCTGACCACGCTGACCGGGGAGGGGGCGTTCGCGCCGGGCGCGCGGGTGAGCGCCGTGATCACCGGCACCCCCGACGCACGGCCCGTTCAGGAGTCGTCCGTCTCCCGGTAGGCCGCCGCCTCCTCCAGGTCCAGCCGGCGCAGCAGCGTGCGCATCATCTCGTCGTCGATCCGCCGCTCGTCCCGGAGCCGGACGAAGACCTCGCGCTCGGCCTCGATCATCTCCCTCGACAGCCGCCGGTAGGTGTCGTCCGCCGACTCCCCGGTGACCGGGTCGGCGGCGCCCAGCCGCTCCCACACGGCGTTGCGGCGGCGTTCCAGCACGCTGCGCAGCCGGTCCGCCAATGGCGGCGGCAGGCTGCTGTGCGGGTCGGCGAGCAGCCGGTCCAGGCGGGCCTCGGCGGCTTCGGACGCCTCGCTCTGGGCCTGCGCCTCGATGAGTGTGACGGTCTGCGGGTCGGGGCCCGGCAGCTTCAGTACGCGGACGAGGACGGGCAGCGTAAGGCCCTGGATCACCAGGGTCCCGATGACGGTGGTGAAGGTCAGGAACAGCACCAGGCTGCGGGCCGGGAAGGGTTCGCCGTCGTGCATGACCAGCGGAATGGAGAACGCGACGGCGAGCGAGACGACCCCGCGCATCCCGGCCCAGCCCACGATCAGCGGGGCGGTCCAGTCGGTGCCGGGCTCGCGTTCCCGGACGCGGCGCGAGAGCCACCGGGGCAGATAGGTGGCCGGGTAGACCCAGACGAAGCGGACCACGACGACGGCCAGGAACACGATGGCCGCGTAACCGAGCGCCTCCCCCACGCCGAACGAGCCGAGCCCCTTCAGGACGAACGGCAACTGGAGCCCGATCAGGGCGAACACCGCGGACTCCAGGATGAACGCCACCATCTTCCAGACGGCCGCCTCCTGAAGACGGGTCGCGAAGTCGACCTGCCAGGAACGGTGGCCCAGATAGAGAGCGACGACGACCACGGCGAGCACACCGGAGGCGTGCACCCGTTCGGCCGCCGCGTACGCCACGAAGGGGATCAGGAGGGAGAGCGTGTTCTGGAGGAGGGCTTCCTTCAGGTGGGTGCGCAGCCAGTGGAGCGGCACCATCAGCAGGAGCCCGACGCCGACCCCGCCGAGCGCGGCCAGCAGGAACTCACCGATCCCGGCGCCCCAGCTCATCCCCTCCCCCACCGCGGCGGCCAGCGCCACCTTGAACGCGGTGATCGCCGTGGCGTCGTTCACCAGGGACTCGCCCTGGAGGATCGTGGTCACCCGGGAGGGCAGCCCGACCCGGCGGGCGATGGCGGCTGCCGTCACGGCGTCCGGCGGGGCGATGACCGCTCCCAGGACCAGCGCGGCGGTCAGCGGCAGGTCCGGGATGATCAGGTGGGCCAGCCAGCCCACGGCGACGGTCGCGAAGAGGGTGTACCCCACGGAGAGCAGGGCGACCGGCCGGACGTTGGCCCGCAGATCCAGGTAGGAGCTGTCCACGGCCGCCGTGTGGAGCAAGGGCGGAAGCAGCAGCGGGAGCACCACGTGCGCGTCCAGGTGGTACGTCGGGACGCCCGGCAGATAGCCGGCCACGAGCCCCACGGCGACCAGGACGAGCGGGGCCGGCACCGGGGTGCGGCGGGCAGCGCCGGCGACCGCCGCACTGACCGCGACCAGGGCCACCAGCGGCAGCGCGTCCATCCCACCGTCCTCGGATCCGTCGTAACCTGCCCATCATGAGCGAGTGTGCGCATGTAGCGGATCTGCCACGCCCCGAGCCCGTGCCGCTCGGCGAGACGTGCCCCGAGTGCCTGGAGGCGGGCAGTCACCCCGTGCAGCTGCGGCTCTGCCTGACCTGTGGACACGTAGGCTGCTGCGATTCGTCGCCGCTGCGCCACGCCACCGGACACTTCCGGGCGACCGGTCACCCCGTGATGCGGAGCTTCGAGCCGGGCGAGAGCTGGCGCTGGTGCTTCGAGGACGGTTCGATCGTCTGACGCCTGGGTACGTCAATGCGGCGCCGGTTCTTCGCAATTGGACGCCGCAGACCCCTAGCCACTGTGCGTACGCATGGGCTTACCATGAGTGACGGTCGGGGTATGGGGTCCGTACGACACGGCATCATGGATCCGATAACGTCGCCGAGCCGAAGAACCGTCGACGGACCGCATGGCTCCGGGCCACCCTTCCCGGAACCTCGAAAGAGTTTGTGCCACCTTGGAGGTGAGGGTGTCCCAGATCGCAGGCGAGCCCGGGAATCAGGACTTCGTAGAAGTCCGGCTGCCCGCTGCGGGTGCCTACCTGTCGGTGCTGCGAACGGCCACGGCCGGTCTCGCAGCGCGTTTGGACTTCACTCTCGACGAGATCGAGGATCTTCGTATCGCGGTCGACGAGGCCTGCGCGATCCTGCTTCAGCAGGCCGTGCCGGGTTCCGTCCTCAGCTGCGTCTTCCGACTCGTCGACGACTCCCTCGAAGTGACGGTGTCGGCGCCCACCACGGACGGCAGGGCGCCCGAGCGCGACACCTTCGCCTGGACGGTGCTCTCCGCGCTGGCCGGCAAGGTCGACTCCACGGTCGCCGACGACCGTACGGTCAGCATCAGCCTCTACAAACAGCGCGGCGCGGGCCCCGGGCCGGCGTGAGCGACGGGAACGGGGACGGTCCTGTGCGGGACGAGACGATCCGATCCGGGGTGGTGCGCCCAGCAGGCATCCCGGAGCAACAGGCCAGGCCGCATCCGGTGGACGGAGCGGACGGGCCCGAGAGCATCGACGTCGCGGTGGAGCAGCAGTCGCAGGCAGAGCGGGCGGGCCAGATGAGCGAGCACGGGCACCACGATCCACACGACCGCAGCGGGGCCCGGGCTCTCTTCTTCGAGCTGCGGGAGCTGCCCGACGGTTCGGCCGAGAAGGCCGAGCTGCGCAACAGACTGGTGCGGATGCACCTGCCGCTGGTGGAGCACCTGGCCCGCCGCTTCCGCAACCGCGGGGAGCCGCTGGACGACCTGACCCAGGTGGCCACGATCGGGCTGATCAAGTCCGTGGACCGGTTCGACCCGGACCGGGGCGTGGAGTTCTCGACGTACGCCACCCCCACGGTGGTCGGCGAGATCAAGCGCCACTTCCGGGACAAGGGCTGGGCGGTGCGGGTGCCGCGCCGTCTCCAGGAGCTGCGGCTGTCGCTGACCACGGCCACGGCGGAGCTCTCCCAGCAGCACGGCCGCTCGCCGACGGTGCACGAGCTGGCCGAGCGGCTGGGTATCTCCGAGGAGGAGGTGCTGGAGGGCCTGGAGTCGGCCAACGCGTACAGCACGCTCTCGCTGGACGTGCCGGACACGGACGACGAGTCGCCGGCGGTCGCGGACACGCTGGGCTCGGAGGACGAGGCGCTGGAGGGCGTGGAGTACCGGGAGTCGCTCAAGCCGCTCCTGGAGGACCTGCCGCCGCGCGAGAAGCGCATCCTGCTGCTGCGCTTCTTCGGGAACATGACCCAGTCGCAGATCGCCCAGGAGGTCGGCATCTCGCAGATGCACGTCTCCCGGCTGCTGGCCCGGACCCTGGCGCAGCTGCGCGAGCGGCTGCTCGTCGAGGAGTAGGCAGCCGCCGCCGCGCCGGACGGGTCCGCCGGCTCAGGCCTCGGGGGTCGCCCTGGGGCCCCGGCGGATGCCCAGGTCCTGCGTGGTCGCCGGCTTGAGGACGAGCACGAGGCCGGTGACGGCGACCGCCGCCAGGACGATCCCGGCGGGAATCAGCGCGCCCTGCGAGCGCAGCAGCGTCCAGGCCACCGGCAGCGCCATGATCTGGGTGATCAGCGCGGGCCCCCGGCTCCAGCTGCGCAGCAGCAGCAGTCCGCGGGCGGCGATCAGCGGGATCGCGCCGAGCGCGACCAGCGTGATCCCGACCGTCTCCGCCTGCTGCGTGCTCTCCAGCTTCCCGAGCAGCCCCATGACCAGCATGTAGACACCGCCGAGGGCGAGCGCCAGGCCTTCGAGGGCGTTGACCCCGGCGAGGACGGTGATCCTGGTCGGGCGCTCCGCCGCGGAGGGGGACGGCGTGGAGGGGGTCGCTTGAGTACTCACGCCTTTCAGGTTGGCATCCCGGGGGCCCGGAAGTGAAGCCGGGGTGCGAAGGAGCCTCCCCCGTTCGGGCGCACGACGGGGCGGCCGGTCACGTTCCGTCACCGCGATGGAGCGCAGCGAACCGGGACTACAGCACCGAACCGCCCGGTAGGTAGGCTGGCCGTCATGCGCGCACTCCTCGTGGTCAACCCAGCTGCTACCACCACCAGTGCCCGCACCCGTGACGTGCTCATCCACGCGCTGGCCAGCGAGATGAAGCTGGAGGCGGTGACCACCGAGTACCGGGGGCACGCACGGGATCTGGGACGGCGGGCCGCGGACAGCGACGACATCGATCTGGTGGTCGCCCTCGGCGGCGACGGCACGGTGAACGAGGTCGTGAACGGGCTGCTGCACCGGGGCCCGGACGTGGACAGCCTCCCGAAGCTCGCCGTGGTCCCCGGCGGGTCCACCAATGTCTTCGCGCGCGCCCTGGGGCTGCCGAACGACGCGGTGGAGGCGACCGGCGCGATCCTGGACGCCCTGGAGAACCGGACCGAACGCACGGTCGGGCTCGGACTGGCGGCCGGTACCCCGGGGACCGAGGACGAGTCCGTCCCCGAACGCTGGTTCACTTTCTGCGCCGGTCTCGGATTCGACGCCGGAGTCATCGGCCGGGTCGAACAGAAACGCGAGCACGGGAAGCGTTCGACCCACGCCCTGTATGTGCGCCAGGTGGTGCGGCAGTTCCTGAACGAGGCCCACCGCAGACACGGGCAGATCACGCTCGACGTGCCCGGCCAG
Source organism: Streptomyces sp. NPDC091287 (assembly GCF_044768525.1). NCBI lineage: Bacteria > Bacillati > Actinomycetota > Actinomycetes > Kitasatosporales > Streptomycetaceae > Streptomyces > Streptomyces sp. NPDC091287. The sequence goes on along the minus strand of NZ_JBIVUV010000011.1, from coordinate 262,214 downwards.
GACCCGGTGACCGACCTCGCGCTCTCCATAATCTGCAACACCGCCCCCTGGACCTACCTGGGCAATCGTCCGATGTACGCCTCGCCGAAGGCCTCCTTCGACACCGCGCTGGACGTCCTCGGACTGAAGCGTCTGTCCACCCCGGCGGTGGCCCGTTACGGCACCCAGCTGCTCACTTCGAGCCCCGAGAAGGGGCCGCGCGGCAAGCACGCCGTTTCACTGCATGACCTCACGGACTTCACCTTGCATTCAAAGGTCCCACTGCCCTTCCAGATGGACGGCGACCACCTGGGACTGCGTACGAGCGTGACGTTCACAGGCGTACGCCGTGCACTGCGTGTGATTGTGTGAGTGGAAGGGCCTAAAGTCCTTTAACTCGAACGTTTGGACTGGCCCCCACCCCTAAGAAGTGCGGCTGTGACCTAGTCGACACCGAGGAATCAAAAAAAACTTTCCAGAAGGGGTTGTATCCGCCGCCGAGGTTTGCGAATCTCTACATGGCGATCGGGACGGCCCGCAACACCGGCCTCCACTGAGAGCCAGAACCCCTCCTCACCATCACAGACCACACCCAGTCCTTCTGGGGGTCGGCCCGTCATCTACGGGGGGATTCGTGAAAGCGTTCACATTCACAAGCAACAAGCGTGTAATACCAAGGAGAGGTAGCAGCCATGGACTGGCGTCACAACGCCGTTTGTCGTGAGGAAGACCCTGAGCTTTTCTTCCCCATCGGCAACACCGGTCCTGCGCTGCTGCAGATCGAGGAAGCCAAGGCTGTCTGCCGCCGCTGCCCCGTCATGGAGCAGTGCCTGCAGTGGGCGCTCGAGTCCGGCCAGGACTCCGGCGTCTGGGGTGGCCTCAGCGAGGACGAGCGCCGCGCGATGAAGCGCCGCGCCGCTCGCAACCGGGCGCGCAACGCAAGCGCCTGAGCGAGAACCGCACCAAGCCTCAGCCCGGCGGCGCGTACAGAGCGTACGCACAGCCCCGCCTTCGAGTCGCAGCGCGCAGTACCCCGAAGCGCATCGCAACGTGAGCATCACGGAGCGGGCCCGGACCGTTACCTCGGTCCGGGCCCGCTCTGCTGTGTGCTCCGTTTTTCCTGCTTGCCGGCGCGGGATTTCCTACTTGTCGGCGCGGACCGGGAGATCCAGCACCACCTGGGTGCCGCGTTCGGGCGCCGGGACCATGCCGAACGTGCCGCCCAACTCCCCCTCGACCAGCGTCCGTACGATCTGGAGCCCGAGGTTGCCGGCCCGCTTCGGGTCGAATCCCTCGGGCAGGCCGCGCCCGTCGTCGGTGACGGTGATCAGCAGCCGTCCGTCGGTGGGTGATCCGCCGCGTACGGCGGAGACCTCCACCGTCCCGTGGTCGGCCACGGCGAAGGCGTGCTCCAGGGCGTTCTGCAGAACCTCGGTCAGCACCATGGAGAGCGGGGTGGCGACCTCGGCGTCGAGGATGCCGAAGCGTCCGGTGCGGCGGCAGGTCACCTTGCCCGGGGAGATCTCCGAGACCATCGCGATGACCCGGTCGGCGATCTCGTCGAACTCGACCCGCTCGTCCAGATTCTGGGACAGCGTCTCATGGACGATGGCGATCGAACCGACGCGCCGGACCGCCTCGTTGAGCGCCTCGCGGCCCTGCTCGGAGTCCATCCGGCGGGCCTGGAGTCGCAACAGGGCCGCCACCGTCTGGAGGTTGTTCTTCACCCGGTGGTGGATCTCCCGGATGGTCGCGTCCTTGGTGATCAACTCGCGTTCGCGGCGGCGCAGTTCGGTGACGTCGCGGAGCAGGACCAGGGAGCCGATGCGGACGCCCTTGGGCTTGAGCGGGATGGCCCGCAGCTGGATCACCCCGCTCGCGCACTCGACCTCGAACTCGCGGGGCGCGTAGCCGCTGGCCACCTTGACCAGGGCCTCGTCCACCGGCCCCCGGGAGGGGGCCAGTTCGGCGGTGGTGGTGCCGAGGTGGTGGCCGACCAGGTCGGAGGCGAGGCCGAGGCGGTGGTAGGCGGAGAGGCCGTTGGGGCTGGCGTACTGGACGATTCCGTCGGCGTCGAGCCGGATCAGGCCGTCGCCCACGCGCGGGGAGGCGTCCATGTCGACCTGCTGGCCGGGGAAAGGGAACGATCCGGCGGCGATCATCTGGGCCAGGTCGGAGGCGGACTGGAGGTAGGTGAGCTCCAGCCGGGAGGGGGTGCGCACGGTGAGCAGGTTGGTGTTGCGGGCGATGACGCCGAGCACCCGGCCCTCGCGGCGTACGGGGATGGACTCGACCCGTACGGGCACCTCCTCGCGCCACTCCGGGTCGCCCTCGCGCACGATCCGGCCCTCGTCCAGGGCCGCGTCCAGCAGCGGGCGGCGGCCGCGCGGCACCAGGTGGCCGACCATGTCGTCCTGGTAGGAGGTGGGCCCGGTGTTGGGGCGCATCTGGGCGACGGAGACGTACCGCGTGCCGTCGCGGGTGGGGACCCACAGCACGAGGTCGGCGAAGGACAGATCGGAGAGCAGTTGCCACTCCGAGACCAGCAGATGGAGCCACTCGAGGTCGGTGTCGCTCAGAGCGGTGTGCTGGCGGACGAGGTCGTTCATGGAGGGCACGTGTGGAGCGTACCTGGGGTTACCGGAGGCGTTCGAACCGATCGGCCCGCCGGGCCGTGCCATGGGTACGGCGATGGACAGGTGCGGAGCCCCGACCGAGAATGTCGTGCACATGGATGGACACGGGCAATTGGTCTAGTCCACAATGAATACATCACGACCTCCGCTCTCCCCGCACAGGAGAGCGGACCGAGGCTCCGGCACTCTCTGCCCTGACTGCGCCGGTGCCTCCATGACCGACGGCACCGCACACCGTCGGTCGGAAGCTCCGGGCTGCGGTGCCGGGTGGGCTGAGGGTCCCGCTCTGGCGCCGCGGCCCGCGGGTGTTTCCGGGCCGTGCCGCCTCAGAATCTCAGCGGGTCTCGGTGACCTTGGCCAGCGCGCGGGGCGCGTCCGGGTCCTGCCCCCGGGCGATCGTCACCTCGTACGCCAGCAATTGCAGCGGCAGGATCTCCAGGATCGGCTGCAACTCCTCCGGGACGCCCGCCGTGGGCAGCGAGAATCCGGCCGAGGCCGCCTCCACCTGGGCCTTGGGGCCGACCACGAAGAGGTCCGCGCCGCGTCCGCGCAGCCGGTCCAGCACGGGCTGGAGGGCCTCGCCGCCCCTGCCGTCGGTGACCACGGCGATCACCGGGGAGATGTTGTCGACCATCGCCAGCGGCCCGTGCAGCAGATCCGCGCCGGAGTAGGAGAGAGCGGGGATGTAGCTGGTCTCCATCAGCTTCAGGGCCGCTTCCTTGGCCGTGGGGTAGCCGTAGCCGCGCGAGGTGATCACCATGCGTTCGGCGAAACGGTAGCGGGAGGCCAGCGCCTTGACCTCGGACCGGCGGCCCAGGATCGCGCCCGCGAGGTCGGGCAGACCCGCAGCGGCCTCGGTGCCGTCGCGGCCGCCCAGGCCCTCCACGAAGAGGTAGAGGGAGAGCAGGGAGGCGGTGTACGTCTTGGTGGCCGGGAGCGCCTTCTCCGGGCCCGCCAGGATGTCGATGTGGTACTCGGAGACCGCCGCCAGCGCGGAGTCCGGATTGTTGGTGACGGCGAGGGTGACGGCCCCGGCCTCCCGGGCGGCCCTCGTGGAGGCCACCAGGTCCGGCGAGCCGCCCGACTGGCTGACGGTGACCACCAGGACGTCCCGCAGGTCCGGCCGGGCGCCGTAGGCCGTCGTGGTGGACATCGAGGCCAGTCCGCAGGGCAGCCCGAGGCGGATCTCCAGCAGGTACTTGGCGTACAGCGCCGCGTTGTCCGACGTACCCCGGGCGGTGAGCAGCACGAACCTGGGCTTCCGGGCCGCGATCTCGGCGGCGACCTCACGGATGCGGGGCGCGCCCTGTTCGAGGATGCGGCGGAGCATCGCGGGCTGCTCGGCCATCTCGCCGGACATGATGCGGCCGGGCTCGTCGCCCTGGCCGCCCGGGTCGGCCGGAGGGGTGGCGGACATGTGGGGGCCTCCTGCGCTGTCGGCGTACGGGACGGCGCGTGCGCGGGGGTGCGCGATCCGCGCCGTTCCGGTCGGGCCTCCCCAGTCGACCAGGCAATGCGGTGCGCCGCCAGCGGGCCGGGGCGCGCGTGTGTGCCGGCGTGTGTGCGTACGTGCCGATGGGCGGACTGTTCACCGTACGGCTGCCCGATTCTGCTAAATTGGAAGCTTGATTGGTCTATACCACCGGCTCCCCTAGTCAGATCGGCAGGCACAGCGTGGAAGTTGTCATCGTCCCGGACGCCGCGGCAGGCGGCGAACTGATCGCGGAGGCCATCGCCGCGCTGATCGCCCGTAAGCCCGACGCCCTGCTCGGCGTTGCCACCGGCTCGACCCCGCTGCCCATCTACCGCGCGCTCGCGGCGAAGGTCGCCTCCGGCGCGGTCGACGCGTCGCGCGCCCGTATCTGCCAGCTCGACGAGTACGTCGGGCTGCCCGCGGGCCACCCGGAGTCGTACCGCTCCGTGGTGCTGCGCGAGGTCATCGAGCCGCTCGGGCTCTCCGAGGCCTCCTTCATGGGCCCCGACGGGTCGGCCGAGGACGTCCAGGCGGCCTGCGAGGCCTACGACCGGGCGCTGGCCGAGGCCGGCGGCGTCGATCTCCAGCTCCTGGGCATCGGCACGGACGGGCACATCGGCTTCAACGAGCCGTGCTCCTCGCTCGCCTCCCGTACCCGGATCAAGACGCTGACGCAGCAGACCCGGGTCGACAACGCGCGCTTCTTCGACGACGACATCGAGCAGGTTCCGCACCACGTGATCACGCAGGGCATCGGGACGATCCTGGATTCCCGCCACCCGATCCTGCTGGCCACCGGTGAGGGCAAGGCGGAGGCCGTCGCCCAGACGGTGGAGGGGCCGGTCGCCTCGATCGTGCCGGCCTCGGCGCTCCAGCTGCATCCGCATGCGACGGTGGTGGTGGACGAGGCGGCTGCGTCGAAGCTGAAGTTGGCGGACTACTTCCGCGCCACGTATGCGGCGAAGCCGGGGTGGCAGGGGCTGTAGGCCTCGCCCCTTGCACGGCTGAGGGCCGGGACGCCTGTCGGTGTCCCGGCCCTCTGCCGTGCGTGTTCGTTGCCGCCCGTCCGGCGTGAGGCTTTGTCCTCAATCGCCGGACGGGCTTGACAGGGCCGGCCCGAGGCCTTGCCTGCCGGCCCGTCCGGCGTCAGGACTTGTCCTCAAACGCCGGACAGGCTTGATAGGGGCGGCCCGAGGCCTTGTCTGCCGGCGGGTGAGGGTCAGGCCTTCGTGCCGGTGATCGCTTCCGCTGCTGCCAGGCCGCAGACTCGGGCCGCTCCGTGGGTCGCTATGTGCAGCGAGCCGCGCGGGTCCGACTGGGGCAGGCCCATCTCGACCACGATCGTGTCCGGGCGGGCCGCCAGCAGTGTGTCGAGCGCGGCGCCCATCCAGGCGTGCCGGTGCTCGTCGCGGACCACGGCGACGATGCGCCGCTCCCCCGCCGCCGCCAGGATCGCGTCCGCCGGGGCGGCGCTCTGGTCGGTGTAGGTGTCCGTGCCGGTGCCGGGCAGGATCCTGTCCAGTTCGGCGGCGATGCCCCACGGGGTCTCGTCGCCGACCGCGATGTTCGCCTCCGCGCTGAACGAGGCGACGTACGCCGCCCCGGTCAGCCGGTCGCCGGAGCCGGTCACCCGGACCGCGCGGCGGGCGGCGATCAGACCGATGTCGGAGCTGACTCCGGTGCCGGGCGCGGTCCCCTCCTGCACTGCCGCGCCCGGCTCCGGGACATCCCCCCGGGCCCTCTGCGTCCAGGACGCCAGGGCTCGTACACGGGCGGCCGCGTCGGCGAGCCGCTCCTCGGTCAGGTCCCCGCTGCGCACGGCCGCGACGAGGGCGTCGCGCAGCCGCAGCACCGTCTCCTCGTCGGCCAGGCCGCCGCCCACACAGATGGCGTCGGCGCCCGCCGCGAGGGCGAGGACGGACCCGCGCTCGATGCCGTACGTACCGGCGATGGCGTCCATCTCCACGGCGTCGGTGACGATCAGGCCGTCGTAACCCAGCTCCTGGCGCAGCAGACCGGTGAGGATCTGCGGGCTCAGGGTCGCCGGGCGGTCCGGGTCGAGTGCGGGAAGCAGGATATGCGCGCTCATCACCGATTTGGAACCCGCGGCGATGGCCGCCCGGAAAGGCACCAGTTCACGGGCGTGCAGGGTGTCGAGGTCCACGTCGATACGAGGCAGCGCCAGGTGCGAGTCGACCGCGGTGTCGCCGTGCCCGGGGAAGTGCTTGGTGCAGGCGGCGACGCCGGCGGCCTGGAGCCCCTCGATGTACGCGGCGGTGTGCCGGGCGGCCAGCCGGGTGTCGGCGCCGAAGGAGCGCACGCCGATGACCGGGTTGCCCGGGTTGGAGTTGACGTCGGCGGACGGCGCCCAGTTGAGGTTGACGCCGCACTCGGCGAGCCGGCGGCCGAGCTCCTGGGCGACGGCCCGGGTGAGGTGGACGTCGTCCACCGAGCCGAGGGCGAAGTTGCCGGGGAAGGAGGAGCCGTGCGTGACCTCCAGGCGGGTCACATCGCCGCCCTCCTCGTCGATGGCGACGAGGACGTCCTCCCGCTCGGAGCGCAGCCGCTCGGTGAGGGCGGTCAGCTGTTCGGGCGAGGTGATGTTGCGGCCGAACAGGCCGACGGAGGCGAGGCCTTCACCGACGCGGCGCAGCAGCCAGTCCGGCGCGGTGGTGCCGGTGAACCCGGGCTGGAGCACGGCGAGCGCGTCGCGCGTCACGGTGTCCGTGGTGGAAACGAGGGTGGTCATGGGCCCGCACTATCCCTTCACAGCGCCGGAGGTGAGGCCGGTGGCCATCTTCTTCTGAATGATCATGAAGAACACGACGACGGGGATGGCGATCATGGTCGATGCCGCCATGAGGGCGCCGTAGTCCGTTCCGCGCTCGGTCGTGAACGTCATCAGCCATACGTTCAGCGTGTACTTGGAGTTGTCGTTGATCAGGATGTACGCGAAGAGGTACTCGTTCCACGCGTTCACCAGGGCGAAGATCGACGCGGCGGCCAGCCCGGGGGCGAGCAGCGGGAAGATCACCCGGCGGAAGGCCTGGAAGCGGGTGCACCCGTCCACCATCGCGGACTCCTCCAGCTCCACCGGGATGTTCACGACGAAGCCGCGGATCATGATGGTGGCGAAGGGCAGCGTGGAGACCAGGTAGACGACGATCAGGCCCCAGTACTCGTCGATCCCGCCCATCGCGTTGAGCTGGGCGTAGATCGGGATGAGCATCGCCGTCGGCGGCAGCATCTGGACCAGGATCATGATCAGGACCAGGGCCTTGCGGCCGAAGAACCGGAACCGGCCGATCGCCAGGGCCGCCAGGGTCGCGATGATCATGCCGCCGACCACCGCGGTGACCGCGACGATCAGGCTGGACTGGATGGCGGTGCCGAAGTTCGGCTGCTCCGTGGCCCGGACGAAGTTGTCGAAGGTGATCGACGTGGGCCACAGGGTCTGGTCGTAGCTGCGGATCTCCCGGTTGGGCCGCAGGGCGCTGATGACCAGCCAGTAGACCGGGAAGACCATGACCAGGGCGATGCCGAGGCCGATGAGGTCGAAGTGCAGCCGGCTCTTCTTGCGGTCGGGCCGCAGCGCCTGTGTCGTCTGGGTCGAGCTGCTCATTCGACCTCTCCCGTCTTCATGAGCTGGCGCAGGTAGTACACGGCCACGCCGGACAGCAGCAGCACCGTGATCAGGGCGATCGCGGTGCCCTGGCTGAAGGAGGTGGACTCGAACGCCTTGGAGTAGGAGTAGAGGCCGAGGGTCTCGTACTCCGGCTCGGGCTTGTTGCCGCGCAGCAGCCAGATCTGGCCGAAGACGTTGAAGTCCCAGATCACCGAGAGAGTGGCGACCATGGTGAAGACCGGCTTGATGACCGGCCAGGTGACGAACTTGTAGATGCCGTACGCGCTGGCGCCGTCGAGGGCGGCGGCCTCCTCCAGCTCCTGGGGGACCTGGGTGAGAGCGGCGTACAGGGTGACGACGACGAACGGGATGGCGCCCCAGACGACCAGCAGGGTGATGATGCCGAAGCCCTGGATCGGGTCGAGGTACCAGTTGTGTCCGAGCCAGTCCTCGCCGACGACCTTGGCGATCAGCGTGTTGATCAGGCCGTAGTCGGAGTCGGCCATGAACCGGAAGATCGAGGCGGCGACCATCAGCGGCATCGACCAGGCGGCGATGAGGCAGGCGGTGAGCACCAGCCGGACCCAGGTGGAGAGCTTGCGCATCAGGAGGGCGACCAGCAGCCCGAGTCCCATGGTCAGCGTCACGCAGATGACCATGAAGACGACGGTGCGGAAGGTGACCCACCAGAACTCGGAGTCGCCGAGGATGTTGGTGAACTGCTCGAAGCCGACCCAGGGGGCCGGTTCTCCGGACCACAGCTCACGGCGGCCCATGTCCTGGAAGGACATGATGACCGTCTTGCCGAGCGGGTAGAGGTAGACGGCGGCGATCGCCACGATCGCCGGGAGGATCAGGAGATAGGGGAGGAGTTCACCCTTCTTCCGCTTCCTCTTCTGCACCCGGGGCGCATCGTCGTGGGAGGACGACTTCCCGGTCGCCTGCGGGTCGGGTGGTACGGGGACCGGCGGCCCGGCGGCCTTGGTATCAGCGGCAGACACGTGGCTGACCTTCCATCGCGGGTCCGGGGCGGGCCCCGGAATTCACGGCGTTCACTTGCGGGAAAGGAGCGGGGGCCCGGCGCTGGCGCCGGGCCCCCGCCTGGCGATCGGAAGGTCAGGATTCCTTGTTGATCAGAGCGTTGATCTTGTCGTCGGCCTTCTTCGAGGCGTCGGCGACGGAGGCGCCCTTGACGATCTCCAGGAGCATGTTCTGGAGGATCTCCTCCTTCTCCACGGAGGCCCAGCCCGGCGCGATCGGCGTGAACCAGGCGTCCGGCACCGCGTTGGCGATGGCGGCGGTCTCCGGCTTCGCCTTCAGCGGCTCAAGCTGCTTCTCGTTGTTGGGGAGGATGTTCTTCGACGCGAGGACCTCCATGGACTTCGCGTTGGTGAAGAGGGAGATCCACTCCTCGCCGAGGTCCTGGACCTTCGACTTGGAGATCGTGGCGAGGTCCGAGCCGCCGATGAAGGACGGGAGGGCCTTGCCCTCGGGGCCGGGCATACCGGCCGTGGCGATCTTGCCCTCGAGCTTCGGGTTGCCGTTCTCGCCCGTGGTGACGCTGCCGGCCTCCCAGGCCTGGCCGTAGATGACCGCGGCCTTCTCGTTGGCCATGACGTTGGCGTGGTCCTGCTCGTCCTTCGTCACGTCGGCCTTGTTGTACTTCTTGACCAGGTCGACGTAGTGCTGGATGCCCTTCTGGGCCTCCGGGGTGGAGAGCGCGGCCTTCCACTCCTTGCTGCCCTCGTCGTACGACGCTATCTGGCCACCGTAGGCGGCGACGTAGGACATCGCGGCGTACCAGTAGCGGCCCGGGAAGTAGAGGGAGGAGGCGCGCTTGTCCTTCTTGCCCAGCTCGGCGGAGGTCTTGTCCATCGCGGCGAGGAACTCGGCCTCGGTCTGCGGGAGGGCGTCGCTGCCGGTGCCGGCCTTCAGCATGTCCTTGTTGTACACGGCCAGACGGGCGCTGGCGTAGTAAGGAACGCAGTACGTCTTGCCCTCGAAGGAACACGTGTCCTTCAGACCCTTGATCCAGGTGTCCGAGTTCTCGTACTTCTTGGGGTCGATTTCTCCGAGCGCACCATTGAGGATGTACTGCATGGTCTCGGTATTGCCGAGTTCCACGACGTCAGGGAATTTGTCGCCACCGAGGGAGGTGTCCAGCTTCTTGACCTTGTCGGCCCACTGCTGGTACTGAACCTTGACCTTGACGCCCGGGTACTTCTTGTTGAACTCGGCGTTGACGTCCTTGACCAGCTCCGGCCAGGTGGACTGGGCCTCACCCATGAGCCAGACGGTCAGGTCTTCCTTGCGGTCCTTCGGGTCCGCGGACGACTCCTTGTCACCCGAACCACACGCCGCGATCGAAACCAACATGCCCGCGACACCAATAGCCACGATGAGCTTGCGCTTCACGTCAAACCCTCCTCAGGGATGCTGCAACCCCACCCACCGCGAAGACATTCGACGAGTTCTGCTGGGGCTGGACCTGGTCTTTAATGGTTTAGACCAGTACCGGGAGCTTGGCCTAGACCTTTAGGGGTGTCAAGGGTGTATAAGAAGTGCACTCGCGTCCGTTATAGGACCGACACCTAAGGGAGGGCGACGACCCGTGACCGGACCGTGCCACCATGTGAGCCGCGACAGACGGAGGAGCCGGTGACGGCAGCAACGCAGCAGTCGGGAAGGCGGGCCATGGGCGCCGACGGGGGCAGTACGGGGAGCGAGACCGGTGCCGGTACGCGCACAGCGCGCGTACCGAAGTACTACCGGCTCAAGCGGCATCTCCTCGACATGACGGACACCCTGCCGCCCGGCACCCCCGTGCCGCCCGAACGCACCCTGGCGGCCGAGTTCGACACCTCGCGCACCACCGTGCGCCAGGCCCTCCAGGAGCTGGTCGTCGAGGGTCGGCTGGAACGCATCCAGGGCAAGGGCACCTTCGTAGCCAAGCCGAAGGTCTCCCAGGCCCTCCAGCTCACCTCGTACACCGAGGACATGCGCGCCCAGGGACTGGAGCCGACGTCCCAACTGCTGGACATCGGCTATGTGACGGCGGACGACACGCTCGCCGGTCTGCTGGACATCTCGACGGGCGGCCGGGTGCTGCGCATCGAGCGGCTGCGGCTCGCCAGCGGGGAGCCGATGGCGATCGAGACCACGCACCTTTCGGCCAAACGCTTCCCGGCGCTGCGCCGTTCGCTGGTGAAGTACACCTCGCTCTACACCGCGCTCGCCGAGGTGTACGACGTGCGCCTCGCCGAGGCGGAGGAGACCATCGAGACCTCGCTCGCCACCCCGCGCGAGGCGGGGCTGCTGGGCACCGACGTGGGGCTGCCGATGCTCATGCTGTCCCGCCATTCGGTGGACGGCCAGGGCGAACCGGTGGAATGGGTGCGCTCGGTCTACCGGGGCGACCGCTACAAGTTCGTGGCCCGCCTGAAGCGGCCGACGGACTGAGCACCACCACGGACGGCGCGGTACGCACAGGGCGGTGGCCCGGGGACGAATTCCCCGGGCCACCGCCCGTTTTCGGTCACGCGGGGTGCGTCAGCGCAGTTCGGGGTCGGTCTCGATGACGCTGTAGGGGTACGGGAGCGTCTGGTCGCTCGCGGCGGTCAACAGGGCGGCGTCGGCCGGGTCCAGGTCCAGGTCCGCCGCGCCCAGGTTGGTCTCCAGTTGCTCCAGGGTGCGGGCGCCCACGATGGGGGCGGTGACCCCGGGCCGGCCGAGCAGCCAGGCGAGGGCCAGCACCGGCACCGCGAGGCCCGTGCGGCCGGCGACCTCGTGCAGGGCGTCCAGCACCCGCCAGGTGCGCTCGTCCCCCTCGTACGCGCTCCACGACTCACCCCAGCCGAGCCGCTCGGCGGTCTCCACACGGGTGCCCGTGGGCGGCCGCTCCGTGCCGCGCCGGATCGCGCCGCTCAGCCAGCCGCCGCGCAGCGGGCTCCACGGGATGACGCCCAGGCCCTCGTTGCGGCTGACCTCCATCAGCTCCCACTCGGCGGAACGGTCCAGCAGGTTGTAGAGCGGCTGGAGGGCCGTGAAGGGCTCCCAGCCGTGTCGCCGGCTCAGGTCGATCGCCTTCTGGAGCTGCCAGCCGGAGAAGTTGCTGGCCCCGATATAGCGCACCTTCCCGGAGGTGACGAGGGCGTCCAGGGTGGCGAGGGTCTCCTCCAGCGGGGTACCCGGGTCCCAGGCGTGCACCTGGTAGAGGTCGATGTGGTCGGTGCCCAGCCGGCGCAGGCTCGACTCGACCCCGGCGATCAGGTGATTGCGGCCCAGGCCGCGGTCGTTGGGGCCCTCCCCCGTGCCGTACCGCACCTTGGTGGCGATCACCACGTCGTCGCGGCACTGTCTCTTCAGCCAGCGGCCGAGGATCTCCTCGGAGGCTCCGGCGGAGTAGATGTCGGCGGTGTCCACGAAGGTGCCGCCCGCCTCGGTGAAGCGGTCCAGCAGGGCGTGGCTGGTGGTCTCGTCGGCCTCACGGCCGAACGTCATGGCGCCGAGGCAGAGTTCACTGACCCGCAGGCCGGTCTTTCCCAGGTAGCGGTAACGCATGGCGAGTTCCTTCGTCGTGGTGGCGGAGACCGTCGTGGTGGCGGAAACCGCCGTGGTGGCGGAGACCGCCGTGGTGGCGGATACGGAGGTCGGTGTCGGCCGGGTGGTCCGGTTCGGCGAGCGACACGGACACCTCCTGGACGCTGTGGTCGGACAGGCCGCGCGGATCGCGGAAGCGGTAGCGGTGGACCCGGGCGCCCGGTGTGGTGAGCACCCAGTCCAGCCGCCACCAGCGCAGGCCCGGACGGGCCTGCCACGAGGTGGGGCAGAGGCGTCCGGACAGGGCAACCGCGTCGGAGCCCAGTCGGGCGATGCGGCGGGCGTCCCCGATCGCGGCGGTGGTGTTGAAGTCCCCGGCGATCAGGGCCGGATGGGGGCAGCCGGCGACGTCCCCGCGGAGCCCCCGGTACTCCCGTGCCCGGTCGGCGGCCCGGGTGCGGACCGCGCGGTAGAAGTCTGCGCGCAGCGGGCTGATGAGTCGCAGCTGTACCGGGATGTGAACGTTGAAGGTGGCGAGAATCCGACCGTCACCCGGCATCTCCAGGTCCACCCGCAGGGTCCGGCGGGCGGCCGTCTCGACGGTCGCGGCGACCGGCAGCCGGGACAGGGTGATCAGGCCGCGGGCGATGACGGCCCGGTGGCCGGGGAAGGTCTCGCGCAGCCGCCGCTCGTCGTCGATCAGGCGGTACGTGCCGTCGAACTGGTCGTGGTGGTACTCCTGGAGGAGGTAGACATCGGCGTCGAGCCCGCGCAGAAAGGCGTAGAAGGGCTCCGGGTCGGTGGACTGGCACCAGTGCTGGGTGTTCCAGGACACGACGCGCACCGCCCCGTCCGGCGGCGGTGGCGGGCGGCGCTTCCCCCGTACGAGCGCGCCGGGCACGAGGCCGGACTGCCGGGCCCCGAGCAGCAGGGCCGCGCCCGCCAGGACGGCGGCCACGAGGTCCCCGGTCACCGTCGCGAGCACCAGGAGGAGAGCCGGCAGGGCGACGAACACGGGCGGCGGCAGCAGTGAGGGCAGCAGCCAGAACCACCAGCGGCCGTTGAGGACGAGGTGCGCGGCCAGGAAGACCGCCCAGGCCCCCGCCGCCCACAGCGCCCATCCGCCGCCCGGCCAGGCGGCGTTCGCCCCGCCGCCCGCCGCCAGGACGTCGGCCGTTCTCACGCGGGGGCTCCCTGTACGGCCCCGGCCTCCTGGAACAGCGCGTCGTAGGCGTCCAGGCAGCTGTCCGTCCCGTACCGGGCGCGGGCGTCACGCCCTCCCTCGGCGCGGCGCTCCGGGGCGTAGGCGGCCACCTCCAGGAGGGCCCCGGCCAGGGCGCGGGCGTCGCCGGGCGGGAAGAGGCGGCCGAAGCCGGTCTCGGACACCGGCACACGCATGCCCGGCGCGTCGCTCGCGACGGAGGGAACGCCGAGCATCATCGCCTCGGCCTGGGAGATTCCGAAGGACTCCTCGGCGACGGACGGCAGGGCGAAGGCGTCCAGCGAGGCGTAGAAGCCCGCCACCCGGTCGTCGGCGAGGAAGCCGGTGAACCGGACCCGGGTGTCGTCGCCGGCCCGTGCGCGCAGGGCCCCGACGACGCTGCCGCCCGCGACCTTGGAGTAGTCGCCGGCGATCAGCAGCCGGGCCTCGGGATCCGGAATCGTCCGAAAGGCGTCGACCAGGTGGTGCAGCCCCTTCTCCGGGGCGATCCGGCCGAGGAAGCCGAAGTGCGGGCCCGCCGTCTCGCGGAAGGCGGCGGGGGCGGGCTCGCGTTCGCGGCAGGGCGGGGCGATGGCCAGCAGCCGGCGCCCGCGCATCAGGGGCCAGTGGCGCGAATGCTCCGCGTGGTCCACGTTGTTGACGACCACGGCGGCCGAGCGGCGCAGCGCCCCGGCCACCGAGGCGTCGACGGCCCTCACCTGGAGCGGGGCGAGAGCGCCCCCGGCCAGCCAGACGTCGTCGTGGTGGGTGGCGACCACCGGGGTGTCCCCGGCGAGGCGGGCGACGAGCCCCGCCTCCAGCATCGGCAGATGGAGGTTGACGACCCGGGAGGCGCGGGCGATCCGCCCGGCGAGCGGGGCGAACCCGGGGCTGATCACGCCGCGTCCGAGCCGCGCGGCGACCGGGGCGCGGAACACCTCGACGCCGTTCAGGGTCTCCCGTGCGGGGCGGTCCGGGTCGTGCCGGCAGGCGACGACGGCGACTCGGCGGCCCCGCGCGGCCAGCCCCTCGGCGACCGTGCGGGCCACTTCGGTGAGCCCGCTGGTGTACGGGAGGTAGTAGGTGAGCACGATCGTCGCGTCGAAGCGGGGCGAGCGCGCGGAGCGCCGGGTCATGGCCGGTCCTTCTCGGTGGCCGGGGCGGACGCCCCGGGGGCGGGCAGGGAGAGGCGGAGATCGATCAGCCGGTGGGTGGAGAGTGCGGCGGGCGGGTCCTGGACGGACTGCCGGTGCAGGTCGATCCGGGGCGAGACGAACGCCCAGTCGAGCCGCCAGAGCGGTGGGCCGCTCACCGGGAAGGTCGCCGGGTAGACCGAGTCCCCCGCGTCGGCGGCGTCCCGCAGCCCGTCGAACCAGCGCAGGTCCCCGGTGCCGGGCAGCACGTTGAGGTCCCCGGCGAGGACCACCGGGTGGCCGTTGGCGTCGAGGTCCTCGCGCAGTGCCTCGAAGTGCCTCTCGCGGCGCTCGGAGAGCTGTCGCACGGAGCGGTGGTAGGCGGGGGTCAGCGGGTTGCGGTCGACGTTCAGCAGATCGGGCAGGTGGGTGTTGTAGAGGGACAGGGTCTCGCCGTCGACGTCGATGTCGGTGCGCAGGACGCGGACGTTCCAGTAGTCGGCCCAGGAGGTGTCGGGCGGGGCGAGCCCGTCGGGGCGCAGCGCCCGCGCCGAGGTGATCGGGAAACGGGACAGGGTGAGGAACTCGCCCTCGGTGGCGATGTGGAAGCCGGGGAACTCCTTGCGGAGCCGGGCGAGGTCGTCGATCGGCGCGGGTTCGTCGCCCCGGGCGTTCTGGTACTCCTGGAGGAGGTAGACGTCGGCGGAGCGGGACCTGAGGTAGGCGTAGAACGCGTCGGTGTCGCTGTCCTGGTCCCAGAAGAAGGTGTTCCAGCTGACCACCCTCAGGGCGTCCGGGGGGACGGCGGGCTGCCCGCGCAGGAGCGCCCCGGGGTGCAGCCCGGTCTGCCAGGAGCCGAGCAGCAGCGAGAGCAGGACGACGCCCACCGCCGCCCGTCTGCCGTGCCGGATCAGGGCGGCCGGGATCAACAGGGCGAGCGGGAACAGCAGATGGAGGGCGGGCGGGGCGAGGCCGAGGCCGTTCCACGCCCACCACCGGCCGCTGAGGAGGGCGCGGGCGGCGACGAACAGGGCCCACAGGACGGCGACCGCGAGCAGCAGCCGGCCGGGCCACCGGCGTCGTCGCCCTTCGGACTCGGGCGCCGCGTCCGCCGCGGTGGCCGGCGCGAGGGTCCCGGTCATGTGGCGGCCCGCACCGGCGCGAGGTGCTCCCCCGGCTCGTACAGCCGGCGGAAGCGGCGGGAGGTCAGCCACTGGAGGACGCCGACGCCCGCGCCCGCCGCGATGACCGCGTTGACCACGGTGTGGACGAAGACGAAGTAGGCGGCGAACAGAGGGCCTCGGCGGCGTAGGACGAAGCCGTACAGGGCGGTGTCCGCGAGCAGGGTGAATGCCAGCAGGGCGGCGGGGGCGAGCAGCCAGGGCAGGGCGATCAGGCCGAGCGGCAGGGTCAGCAGGGCGAGCAGGGCCGCGACGCTGGCTCCGGCGCGCGGCCCGGTGGCGATGCCGCCGGGCAGGTCGCCGCGTCGGACGTACAGCGGGATGTGCAGCCGGGTGCGGTGGAAGACCTTGCGCAGCACGACCCGCCAGGTGTCGTCGTGGTCGTGCCGGCCGCGCACGGTGGTGGAGCTGTGGACCTCGTAACTCCGGCAGATCCGGGCGGCGTAGTCGCCGTCCTCGGTGTGCCGCAGCCGGGGGTTGAAGGGGCCGATCTCGGCGAAGACGCGGGCGGGCATGGCGCAGATCGCGGTGTGCAGGGTGCCGATGCGGCCCTCAGTCTCGGCGAGCCAGTAGAACTGGTGGAGGCAGCGGTACTCCTCGATCAGGCTGTCCCGGATGAGGGGTTCGGCGTCGTAGGTGCCGCAGACCGCGCCGATGCGGGGGTCGGAGTCGAGCAGGGCGACGGCGTTGGCGATGGCGTCCGGTTCCATCGCCACGTCGGAGTCGACGAACACGATGATCTCGCCCCGGGCGTGGGCCGCGCCGGTGTTGCGGGTGGTGGCCACTCCGCTGTTGACGCCGGTGCTGATCACCCGGACGCCGCAGGCCTCGGCGACGGCGACCGAGTCGTCGGTGGAGCAGTCGTCGATCAGCAGCACCTCCAGCGGTTCGTAGGTCTGGGCGAGCGCGGCGCGCAGGCAGAGCTCCAGTGCGCGGCCGTAGTTGTAGTTGGGGATGACGACGGAGACGAGAGGTTGCTTCCGGTTCACGGGGCGGCGCCTTCGGGCGGTCGGTGGGTCATGCGGACGCTTGCGGGAGGAGGAGGGCGAGGGCGACGAGCACCGCCCACAGCGCCGCGTTGACGAGCGTGGCGCGGTCCCGGAAGAGGACGTGGACGGGGTTGCCGCCGCCCTCCTCGACGAGGAGGACCTGGAGGTAGCGGGCGAGGCCGAAGACGGCGCAGGGGGCGGAGAGCAGGGTGACGAGGGAGGCCCCGGCGGCGAGGGCCGCGTCGTCGCGCAGGTAGAGCACGTAACTGACGGCCGTCAGCACGGCGACCAGGACGACGAGGTGGTCGAGGAAGGCGAGCGTGTAGCCGCGCAGGGCGGGGCGGTGGGCGCGGCCCGCCGCCGTCATCTCGTGCCGGCGTTTGCCGAGCGCCAGCATCAGGCAGAGCGAGAAGACGCACAGGGCCAGCCACTCGGACATCCGGGCGCCGATGAGCAGCGACCCCTGGACGAGCCGCAGCACGAAGCCGGTCGCCACGATGAACGCGTCCACCAGCGGTACGTGTTTGAGGCCCTGGGAGTAGGCGAGGCTCAGCGCCAGGTAGAGGGCGGTGGGCCACCACTGCCAGGCGGGCCCGGCCACCGCCCAGCCGGTCAGCGACAGGGCGAGGACGCCGGTCAGCGCTCCCGCGGCGGCGGTGGACACCTGGCCGGAGGCGATCGGGCGGTGGCGTTTGACCGGGTGCAGCCGGTCCCGGTCCCGGTCGGCGAGGTCGTTGACGACGTAAACGAGCGCGGAGGCGAGGGTGAAGCCGAGGACGGCCCAGCCGGTGCGCAGGAAGGCGGCGGCCCCCCAGGGGTGGGTGTCGAGCAGGGCGAGCGGGACGACGGCCAGGTTCTTCACCCACTGGCCGGGGCGCAGGAGCGCGAGGAGGTCGCGTGGGCGGGGGCGCCGGCGACGGCCCCGTGCGTCGGTCGCGGTCGCGGTCGCGGTCACGTTCGTGGTGGTGGTCGTGGTGGTGATGATCGCGCTCGTGGTCGCGGTCACGGTCGGTAGAGGCTGAAGCGGCTCTACGGCGGTGGGTTCGGGCAGGGCGGTGAGGTCGGCGGGTTCGGGCTCGGGCGGGACTGCCACCACGCGCACGGGCGCGGGTGAGGACCGGGTGATGTCCACGGCAGGGCTCCAGGGGATCAGAAGAAGACCTTGGCCAGGCCGAGCGCCCCTTGGCGCCACGGTTCCCGGCTGGTCCGGCCGGCTCCGGGAGCGGGCGCGCCGGCTCCCCGCTGGGTGCGCCACCACGCGTACGTGCCGAGGACGGCGTCCTGGTTGGAGAGCGCGGGACGGAAGCCGAGCCGTTCGGTGGCCCGGCCGATGTCCACGTAACTGTCGTCGAGGAGCTTGAAGAGCAGCCGCCCGTAGACCGGGGAGAGCTTGGTGCGCTCCAGCAGGCGCAGGACCGCGAGTGCCGGTGCTGCCGGCAGCGGGACCACGCGTTTGCCGTGTCCGGCCGCGTCCAGCACGGCCTGGAAGTCCTCGCGCAGGGTGCCGAATTCGGCGGCGCCCAGGTTGTAGACGTCGCTGGCGATCTCGGGCGGTGCGTCGAGGGCGAGCACCACGGCGTCGACGAGGTCGGCCATGCCGAACATCTGGATGCGGACGTCGCCCCGGCCGAGGACCGGGAAGTTGCGGCGCTCCTCGGCCCATTCGAAGAGCATCGAGAAGAGGCCCATGCGGCCGGGCCCGAGGAAGGTCTTGGGGCGCAGCACCGGCAGGCACATCCCGCGCGCCCGGAACTCCTCGCAGACCTCCTCGGCCTCGGCCTTCGCCCTGCTGTACGGGTCGACGGGCTCGCGCGGGTGCTCCTCCGGGGTGGGGACCCGCTTGGGCAGTCCGTAGACGGCGGTGGAGGAGATGTGCACGACCCGGTCGATCCGGGCCCGGTGCGCGGCGGTCAGGACGGTGCGGGTGCCGTCGACGGTGATGGAGCGGATCTGGTCGACGGGGTAGCTGGGCAGCGCCGCGGCGCAGTGCACCAGCGCGTGGGCCCCGTCGAAGGCGCGGGCGAGCGCCGCCGCGTCCCGGATGTCGGCGACGATGTGCCGGGCCCCGGCGGGCGGGTGGGGGTCGTCGCGCAGGTCGACGCCGACGACGTCGTGGCCGTCGGCGGCGAGCCGGGTCACCAGGTGGGAGCCGAGCATGCCGGCGGCCCCGGTCACGGCGATGGTCAGGCCGCCCATCGTGACACCGCCTTGTCCTTGAGGAAGGCGGTGAGGAGCCGGTTCATGCCCTTGGCCAGGGTCTTGTCGAAGGCGTCGAGGAAGATCTCCACCTCGTCGGGTCCTGCGACCAGACAGGGCGCGGCCACCAGGGGGCTGCGGCCGTTGAGCGTGTAGTACATGTACACGTCGTGGTCGTGGTACATCGCGTTGACGACCGCGCAGGTGATGACCTTGGTGCGCAGCAGCGGGTCGCGGGCCAGTCCGCCCGGGGCGATCTTCGCGGCGAGGTCGAGGATGCGGGGGCCGCCGTCGAGGAAGATCCCGTACAGCGCTCCGGCTCCGCGGACGTCCGCGATGATGTCGGGGTACTGCTTGCGCAGCCGCTCCAGGCCCGGCTGGAGTACGCGTTCGATGGCGCGGGCGCGGGCCGGATAGTCGTCCTCGACCGCGATGTTGACGGCCTCCAGCGCGGTGGCGGTCTCCTCGCCGAAGCCGTAGTAGGTGGTGCTGGTGGACTGGAGCATGGCGTCGCCGAGGCTGTCGTACGCCTTGCGGAAGACGGGTTCGCGGGCGACGAAGGCGGAGACGGAGGACTTGCCGCCGCCGAAGGACTTCGAGGTGGTCACCACGTCCGGGACGAGTCCGGGGTAGCGCATGAAGTGGAAGAGGCTGCCGGTCTTGCCCCAGCCGGTGTAGATCTCGTCGAAGATCAGCACGATCTTCTCCTCGGTGCACAACTCCCGCAGGCCGCGCAGGAACTCCTCGGAGCACTCCGTCATCGTGGAGGCGGAGAAGGGCTCGATGAGGATCGCGTAGACGTCGCAGCGGCCCTTGGTGTCCCGGGCTCCGGCGACCGCTTCCCGTACGGAGTCGAGGTCGCCGTAGCGGAAGGCGGAGACGCCGGGTATGCCGGGGAAGGCGAAGCTGTTCTGGGCGCTGCCGGTGAGGCTGCCGGAGCCCAGCAGCTTGCCGTGGAAGCTGATGTCGGCGTGCAGGATCTGCTGCCGGCGGCCGCCGTGGTACTTGTACGCGAGTTTCACCGCGCCCTCGACGGCCTCGGCCCCCGAGTTGGGGAAGAACGAGAGGTTCAGGTCGCCGGGGAGGAGCTGGGCGAGGTTGTGGCCGAGGGCGGCGATGTAGGGCGAGAAGTAGGTCTTGTGGACCTCCATCCGGCGCTGTTCCTGGAAGCGGCGGCGCGCGGCGAGGATCCGCGGGTGGTTGTGGCCGTGGTTGAGGACGCCGACGCCGCCGGTGAAGTCGAGGATCCGGCGGCCGTCGCGGGTGTGGATCCAGGATCCCTCGGCGTGGTCGACGAGTTCCCTGCCGAAGCCGAAGGAGGTCATCAGGGAGACCTGGCTCTTGTTGACGTGGGACCGGTACAGCTCGTGCACCTGGCTCGTCGACAGTTGTTCGCAGTCGTCCACGGTGAGCAGGGGGGTTGCGGCGGAGGTCATGCGGCTCCTTCCTGGAGCGCGGGTCGGGGGGTGGGCAGGGGTCCGGCGGCGCGGGCCCACGCGAGTGCGGCGCCGGTGGCGGCCACCTCGCTGAGCACGCAGACCAGCCGGCTGGCGATGACGGCCGCGGTGGCGGCGGACAGCGGCATGACCGCGCCGAGGGGCGCGAGGAGGACGAGTTCGCGGGCGCCCCAGCCGTCGGGCAGGACGAAGGCGAGACTTCCGGCGACGGTGGCCAGGGCGAAGCCGCCGACGCAGACCGGCAGGGAGAGCAGCGGCGGGGCGCCCAGAAGGACGGCGATCGCCCACAGGTGGAGTCCGGAAACGGCCCAGGAGGCGCAGGCCCAGCCGATGGAGAGCCGCAGGGCCCGGGGCGAGCCCTCGGCGGCTCCGTCCGGGCGGCGGGCCAGCCGCATCGTCCACGCGACGAGGCGGCCCACCCAGCCGGGCCGGGCCACGGCGGCGGCGGCGAGCAGGACCAGCGGGGCGAAGACCCAGGCGCCCGTGCCGAACACGGCCGGTGCGACGAGGAGTCCGGCGGCGGCCCCGGTGGTCATCCCGATGACGAGGCCGAGGCCGAAGGCGGCGATCATCCGCTCGGGGGCGATGCCGACGGCCTTGCCGAGCTGGATGTGGGCGAGGACGCCCCAGATGCGGCCGGGGACGAATTTGCTGATGACGCCGATGAAGAAGATCCGGGCGGTGTCGCTGGTGCGGGCCGTGGAGCCGCCGTCCACGACGAGGACCCGCCAGGACAGCATCGACAGGACGAGCCCGGCCGCGTTGGCGAGGAGGGCGGCGATGAGCAGGAGCACTCCCCCGGGCCGCCCGGCGGCCTCGGCCATCTCCGTACCGGCTCCGCGCAGCGAACCGCCCACGGCGAAGGCGGTCGCCGCGACGAGCACGAGGGCGGCGGCCGTGCGCAGCAGCCGGGCCCGCCGGGAGGGACGGGCGGCGGCTTCGGGCGGCGCGGGCCCGGGCATCCCCGCTCCGGCCCCGGGCGTCCCGGGCCCGGCTTCAGGTGCCCCGGCCTCGGGCGCCCCGGGCCCGGCCTCGGGCGCCCCCGTCCCGGTGGCCCCGCGCTCCTGGTCCACTCCGGCGCTCACGGGGCGGCCACCGGGGCGGGCCGGTCGCGGCGGCCCCGGACGGAGGGGCCGAAGCGGGGGTCGACCAGCCAGCGCAGCCCGCCGACCACCGCGCCGAGGACGAGCGCCAGGTGCACCGCGAGGTGCAGCGCGGTGAAGCGGAGCAGGAAGAGCCAGCCCTTGCGGCGGGCCACGAAGCGCGACAGCCCGACGTCCGCCAGCGCGAAGGCCACGGCGCAGGCCAGGGGCACGGCGAGCAGCCAGGGGGTGAGCAGGGCGAGCGGAAGGGTGAGCGGGACCAGCCCGGCGGCCAGGACGCCGCCGGTGCGATTGGCGCGCAGCCCACCGCCGCGCCGGCGCTCGACGGCGGCGACGGGGACGAGCAGTTGGGAGCGGCGGTACTGCTCGGCGAGCATCGGCAGCAGCCGGTCCACGTCGTCGTGGCGGCCGGTCACCCGCTCGCTGAGGCGGATGCGGTGGGTGGCGGCGAGGCGGTCGCTGTACTCGACGTCCTCGGAGTCGCGGAGGTTCTCGTCGAAGGGCCCGGTCGCCTCGAAGACGCGGCGCTCGATCGCGGCCAACGCGAAGAAGGCGGTGCCGACGACTCCGGCGCTGCGGTGTCGCCAGAAGTGGGCGTGCAGGCAGTGGTAGACCTCCACCGGTCCGTCGTCGAAGAGCGGTTCGGGGTCCAGGACGCCGTGGACGCAGCCGGTCTCCGGGTCGTCCATGAGCAGGTCGACGGCGTTCTCGATGGCGTCGGGGGCCAGCGCGATGTCGGAGTCGAGGAAGAACAGCACCTGGCCGGCGGATGCGGCGACACCGAGGTTGCGGGCGGCGGAGACCCCCGCGTTGTCCGGGCGGGCGACGAGTACACAGGGGAACTCGCGGGCGATGTCACGCGAGCGGTCGGTGCTGGCGTCGTCCACGACGACCACGTCCCGAGGGCGCAGGGTCTGGGCGTAGACGGATTCCAGGCAGGCCCGCAGGGTCTTCTCGTAGTTGTGGTTGGGGATGATCACTGACACGGTGGGGCGCTCCCGTGGCATGGCGGGTCCGGTCCTTTCGGTTCGGGAAGTCGGTGCGGATCCGGGCCTCCCAGGGCCGCGGGCCGCCAGCCGAGGGAGCCGGGGCGCGCGGCGCTCAGGAGGGTCAGGAGGAAGTCCAGCGCGGCCAGTTCGGCATGCACGAAGTCGGGGCTCTCCATGTAGAGCGCGGCGCGGACCGAGCCGTCCGGGCTTTCGGAGACGTACACATGGACCGGCCCCCCTGGATACGGTCCGGCGCCGCGGACGCAGGTGCCGACCCGGTGGGCGCGCAGCCGCCCGGCCAGGTCCCGTGCCGTCCACCGGTCGGGGTGCGGGGGTTCGGTACGCACCAGGAGCGCGGTCACCAGGAACACGGAGGTGTCCCGTTCTCCCGGGGTCACCCCCAGGAGAAGCCCTCCCGGCCCGTGGCGGCGAGTACGGCCGGCGAGGGGCGGCGGGTCGGGGAACGGAACGCACGCATCGGGAACTCCTCGAAGATGTAGCGGTGTGTGAATGGCTTGTGACGGCCTGATCCTGTCGCCATCGCCTCCCCGGAGGCCACGGTTGCCGGGTGGCCGGGAGTTGCGGGGCAGCAGGCTGCCAACTCCGCGGACAGCCGTACGGCGCCCGCCGCCTGGGACGATGCGGTGGTGGCAGGCAACTGCCAGACACCTTGCGGCCATTCGTGCCACGGTCCGGCGCCCGTCCCGGCCGCCGCCGGCCTCGGCCTTTCCGGCCATGTGCGGCCTCTCGGGGCCCATCCATCCCGTGGACCTGGTCTATACCTTCACAACACGTCGGCCCTACACTCGCGCCCGGTGCTGAAGTGGCGTCCCGTACGGGAGTTCGGGGACGGCGTGACATCTGCGGGGGAGCCAGAGATGTTAGAGGTACTGGGGCTGGACGCACGGACGGAGCTGGTGTACCGGCTCGTCCTGGAGGAGCCGGAACTGCGGCTGGACGAGATCGTGGCGCGGCTCGGACGGAGCGAGGACGATGTGCGCCGGGCTCTCGACCAGCTGGCCGAGCTGTGTCTGCTGGATGACGGCCCTCGCGGTACGGAGCAGGGCCCGCCGGTCTTCCGCGCGCTGGACCCGGCCGCGAGTCTGCCCTTCCTCCTCTCCCGCCGGGAAGCCGAACTGGCCCGGCAGCAGCGGGGACTTGAGGTAGCGCGGGACGCGATGTCGGCCCTCACCACGGACCGGGGGCGGCGGGCGGGCGGGGGCTTCGACGTCATCAAACGGCTGGAGGGGCTCGACGCGGTGCGCGAGCGGCTGACCGAACTGGCCGAGCTGGCCAGGACGGAGTGCCTCTCGCTGCTGCCCGGCGGCGCGCAGTCCCCGGACACGCTGGAGGCCAGCGGTCCGCTGGACCGGTGGGCGTTGGAGCGCGGCGTGCGGCTCCGCAGCATCTATCAGGACAGCTTCCGCAACGATCCGTCGACCCTGCGCTATGTGAACCGGCTGGGCCTGCTCGGTGCGGAGAGCCGTACGCTGCCCACCCTGCCGCTGGTCATGGTCGTGGTCGACGGGGAGGTGGCCCTGGTGCCGCTGGACCCCGACGACGGCCGGGCGGGCGCGCTGGAGTTGCGGAGCAAGGGGGCCGTCGCGCTGGCCCGGCTCCTGTTCGAGCAGCTGTGGGCCACCGCCACCCCGCTCGGCTCCGCTCCCCGCCGCGACGGCAACGGGCTGACCCCGCAGGAGGACGAGTTGCTGTCCCTGCTGGCGAAGGGGCACACGGACGCGACGGCCGCCCGCAGGCTGGGGGTGTCCCTGCGCACGGTGCGCCGGATGAACGCGGAGCTGACGGCCCGGATGCAGGCCCGCAGCAGGTTCCAGGCGGGCGCGGAGGCGGCGCGCCGGGGCTGGATCTGACCGGCCGGAAGGCCCACGTATCCCGGGTGAACCGAAACGCGTCGGCGCCCGTGTCCCCGTGCGATACATCACCGTTGCCGGACCGCAATGCGGACGGGGGGTGACGCTGGGCGGACGCGTCCCCTAGATTTCCTGCCCATTGCACCGGTGATCAGCGAGGGGACGGAGTCACCACATGGCGAAAACGCCCACACCAGCACCATCGGCACCACGGGTGCCGGGGAAACGGGGCATCTCGCCCAGGTCCATAGTGGTCTGGAGCCTGGTCGCCCTGGTCGGCGCCATCGGCTGGGCCACCCTCGCGCTCTCGCGGGGTGAGGAGGTCTCCGCCGCCTGGATGCTGGCAGCGGCCCTCGGCTCGTACGCCATCGCGTACCGCTTCTACTCCCGGTTCATCGCCAACCGGGTCCTGAAGGCCGACAAGAACCGCGCGACCCCCGCCGAACAGCTGGACAACGGCGTCGACTTCCACCCCACCGACCGCCGGGTCCTGTTCGGCCACCACTTCGCCGCCATCGCCGGGGCGGGGCCCCTGGTCGGCCCGGTGCTCGCCGCGCAGATGGGCTACCTGCCCGGCACGATCTGGCTCGTCGTCGGCGTCATCTTCGCCGGCGCCGTCCAGGACATGGTGACGCTCTTCTTCTCCACCCGCCGCAACGGCCGTTCGCTCGGCCAGATGGCGCGCGACGAGATCGGCCCGGTCGGCGGGATCGCCGCCCTGGTCGCGGTCTTCATCATCATGATCATCCTGCTCGCGGTCCTCGCGCTGGTCATCGTGAACGCGCTCGCGCACTCGCCGTGGGGCGTCTTCTCCATCGGCATGACGATCCCGATCGCCCTCTTCATGGGCGTCTATCTGCGCACCCTGCGGCCCGGCAAGGTCAGCGAGGTCTCCTTCATCGGCGTCGCGCTGCTGCTCCTCGCGATCGTCTCGGGCGGCTGGGTCGCCGAGTCGTCGTGGGCGGACTTCTTCACGCTGGAGCCGGGCACGCTGGTCATCTGGATGATCGTGTACGGGTTCTTCGCCTCCGTGCTCCCCGTGTGGCTGCTGCTGGCCCCGCGCGACTACCTCTCCACCTTCATGAAGGTCGGCACGATCGGGCTGCTGGCCCTGGGCGTGGTCGTCGCCATGCCGACCCTGAAGATGCCCGCGGTCACCGACTTCGCCTCCAGCGGCTCGGGCCCGGTCTTCGCCGGCTCGATGTTCCCGTTCGTCTTCATCACCATCGCCTGCGGCGCGCTCTCCGGCTTCCACTCCCTGGTCTCCTCCGGCACCACGCCGAAGATGGTCCAGAAGGAGACGCAGATCCGGATGATCGGCTACGGCGCCATGCTGGTCGAGTCGTTCGTGGCGATCATGGCGATGATCACCGCCTCCATCATCGACCCCGGCCTCTACTTCGCCATCAACGCACCCGTCGGCGTGATCGGCGACAGCGTCCAGTCGGCCTCCCAGGCCGTGGCCAACTTCGGCTTCACCATCACCCCGGACGCCCTGGCCCAGGCCGCCAAGGACGTCGAGGAGGCGAGCCTGCTCTCCCGGACCGGTGGCGCGCCCACGTTCGCGCTCGGCATGGCGGAGATCTTCTCCGCGGTGGTCGGCGGGACCGCGATGAAGGCGTTCTGGTACCACTTCGCCATCATGTTCGAGGCGCTCTTCATCCTCACCACCGTGGACGCCGGCACCCGGGTCGGGCGCTTCATGCTCCAGGACATGCTGGGCAACGTCTACAAGCCGTTCCGTGAGGTCAGCTGGAAGCCGGGCGTGTGGTTCGCCAGCGCCGTCGTGGTCGGCGGCTGGGGCTACTTCCTCTGGGTCGGCGTGCACGACCCGCTGGGCGGCATCAACCAGCTGTTCCCGCTCTTCGGCATCGCCAACCAGTTGCTGGCAGCCGTCGCACTGGCCGTCTGCACCACCCTGCTCGTCAAGTCCGGCCGCCTGAAGTGGGCCTGGGTCACCGCGGTCCCGCTCGCCTGGGACGTGGCGGTCACCCTCACCGCGAGCTGGCAGAAGATCTTCTCCGACGACGTCAAGATCGGCTTCTTCGCCCAGCGCGACAAGTACCAGGCGGGCATCGACGCGGGCGAGGTGCTGGCCCCCGCGAAGAACATGGACGACATGCGGACCGTCGTCACCAACTCCACCGTCGACGGGGTGCTGAGCGCGCTCTTCGCGCTCCTCATCATCGTGGTGCTCGTGGACGCCGGGCGGGTCTGTTACAAGGCCATCCGCGACCCGGAGAGCGTCAAGCTCCACGAGACGCCGTACGTCGAGTCCAGGCTCGTCGCCCCGGCCTCGCTCTTCGCGACCAAGGAGGAGAAGGCCGAACTGGCCGCCGCCGGAGTCGGCCCCGAGGGCGGCATCCGCAAGGAGGCGGCGGAGACGGGGAGCCGGACATGACGGTCGCGGACGTACGACGGGTGGCCGGACGGATCCGCTGGTACGTCCGTGAGCTGACCGGCGAGTCCACGTACGACCGCTATGTGGCGCACGCGAGGACCCACGATCCGGACACGCCGGTGATGACCCGTCGCGCCTTCGAACGCAGCCGCACGGACGCCCGCGAGGCGGATCCCCGCGAGGGCTTCCGCTGCTGCTGAGCACCACCGGCCGGAGATCGGGCCGCCGCACCCCTTCCAGGGGCGCGGCGGCCTCTTTTCGCGCCCTCGCACGAGCCCGGGCGCCGCTCGATTTCCCGGTGCGCGGAGCCCTCACCGTACGAAAGGATGTGCCCATGACATCGCATCCCCGGCCGCCCCGGCTCCGTCCCGTACTCACGACCTTGGCGCTGGCGTTGGCCCTGGCGGCGGCGACGGGCTGCGGCACCGAGGTGGCGACCGGCACGGAGGCGGCGGACCGGAGCGCCTCGGCGGCCCCGGCGCCCGACCGGGCAGAGCTGGAGGCGCGGGCGCTGGCCGTGCAGACCGTCGCGGAGCACGTATGGGTGACCGAAGTCCCGGGGTACACCCTGGCCCGCCAGTCGGTCGGGGTGATCGGCGACGACGGGTTCGGCAGCGTCTACACCACACCCGACGGCGGGCAGATCCAGCTGCGGGTGGAGCGCCGGGCGCACGCCGGGGCCGACTGTACGAAGGACCCCGCGCCCGAGGGCGGCCGGGAGCCCGTGAAGACGTGCGAGCGGGACGGTGAACAGTGGTACCGGGCCACGGAGTCGGGCCACGCGTACGCGTGGGAGCAGGGCGGACTCGTGGTCACCGTGAGCGGGGCGCCCGCAGAGGTGGACCGGGCGACGCTGCGGTCCGCGGCGCGGGCCGCCCACCGCGCCGACGACCACGAGCTGGACCAGGTGCTCCCGCCGGCCGACGAGGCACCCGGGCAGCGGCCGGTCGAGCGTGGGGACCTGCCGCCGGTGGGCGACGGCGCGCCCAACAACGACGTGGGAGCGAGTGGCTGACGTGGGAGCGAGTGGCTGATGGATCTGACGATCAGAGCGGCGGAGCCCGGCGAGTACGCCGTCCTCGGCGGGATCATCGCCGAGGCGTATCTCGGCGACGGTCTGCTGGACGGCCCGCGGGACCCGTATCTGCTCAAGTTGCGGGCGGTGGAGCAACGCGCGACCGAGGCCGAGGTCCTCGTCGCGCTCGACGCGCACGGGGCGGTGCTCGGCGGTGTGACCTATGCCGCACCCGGCACCCCGTGGCGCGACATCGCCGGTCCGGACGAGGCCGAGTTCCGGATGCTGGCCGTGGCCCGCGAGGGACGCGGGCGGGGCGTGGGAGAGGCCCTCGTGCGGGCGTGCGTCGAGCGCGCCCGGTCCGCCGAGGGCGTGCGGGCGCTCGTGCTGTCGACGCAGCCGGCCATGCTCGGAGCCCATAGGATCTACCGTCGGCTCGGCTTCGTACGAACCCCCGAACGGGACTGGGAACCGGTGCCGGGACTACGGCTCATGACCTTCCGGCTGGAGCTGGAGGCGCCCTTCTGAGGGGCGTGTTAAATCGTCGCGACACAACATGTGGGGGCCGCTTCATCCGGCGGCCCCCACATGTATGCTCGACCTCGCTGTCGCCGCAGGGGAATCCGGTGCGAATCCGGAACTGTCCCGCAACGGTGTGATCAGTGTGCTTTTGCACACCCGCAAGTCCGAAGACCTGTCGACAGCGCGTCCGGCTCGACCGAATCGGACGCCAGACGTCCGGGTCTCGCGGATAGGCCGGTGGACGCCGTCAGCTGTGCTGCCCTGCCCCGGGTTTCGCGCTGCCCGGCTTCCCCGCCTGCCGCCGGCCCCTGCCGAGCGAGGGAAAGCCCAGTGACCATCGCGCCCGCCGATCCGGTTTCAGCCACCGCATCCGCTGCCTCCACCACGTCCGGAGCAGGCACGAACGACGGACCCGGGACCGCCTTGCTGCGGACCCTGACCGACCTCACCGTCGATCTTCCCGACACCGACCCCGGACGGGTCGCCGCGGCCGCGCTGCGCGGACGCAACGCCCGCTCCGACGAGGCCGAGCTGCGCTCGCTGGCCACCGAGGCCGCCGCGGGGCTCATCTCCGAGGACCCGGCGTACTCCCGGCTGGCCGCCCGGCTGCTGACCCGCACGATCGCGGACGAGGCCGCTGGCCAGGGCGCGACGTCCTTCTCCGCCTCGGTCGCCGTGGGCCACCGCGAGGGCCTGATCGCCGACCGCACCGCCGCGTTCGTCGCGCTCCACTCGGCCGCCCTCGACAAGCTCGTCGAACAGGCCCTGGCGGACGGCGCCGACGACCGCTTCGGCTACTTCGGTCTGCGGACGCTGCACAGCCGCTACCTGCTGCGCCACCCGATCACCCGGCAGGTCATCGAGACCCCGCAGCACTTCATGCTCCGCGTGGCCGCGGGCCTCGCCGAGGACGAGTCGGTGCGGGCGCTGGACGAGGTCGCCGCGCTGTACGGGCTGATGAGCCGGCTGGACTACCTCCCCTCCTCCCCCACGCTCTTCAACTCCGGCACCCGGCACCCGCAGATGTCCTCCTGCTACCTGCTGGACTCGCCGAAGGACGAGCTGGACTCGATCTACGACCGCTACCACCAGGTGGCGCGGCTCTCCAAGCACGCGGGCGGCATCGGTCTGTCGTACTCCCGCATCCGCGCCCGGGGTTCGCTGATCCGGGGCACCAACGGGCACTCGAACGGCATCGTGCCGTTCCTGAAGACGCTGGACGCCTCCGTGGCGGCGGTGAACCAGGGCGGCCGGCGCAAGGGCGCGGCGGCGGTCTACCTGGAGACCTGGCACGCGGACATCGAGGAGTTCCTGGAGCTCCGCGACAACACCGGTGAGGACCAGCGGCGTACGCACAACCTGAACCTGGCGCACTGGATCCCGGACGAGTTCATGCGCCGGGTCGACGCGGACACCGAGTGGTCGCTGTTCTCCCCAGCCGATGTGCCCGAGCTGGTCGACCTGTGGGGCGACGCGTTCGACGCGGCCTACCGGGCGGCCGAGGCCAAGGGCCTGGCCCGCAGAACGATTCCGGCGCGTGAGCTGTACGGCCGGATGATGCGGACCCTCGCGCAGACCGGCCAGGGCTGGATGACGTTCAAGGACGCCTCCAACCGGACCGCGAACCAGACCGCCGAGCCGGGCCGGGTCGTGCACTCCTCCAACCTGTGCACGGAGATCCTCGAAGTCACGGACGACGGCGAGACGGCCGTCTGCAACCTGGGCTCGGTCAACCTCGGCGCGTTCGTGGTGGACGGTTCGATCGACTGGGACCGGCTGGACGCCACCGTGCGGACCGCCGTGACCTTCCTCGACCGGGTCGTCGACATCAACTTCTACCCGACCGAGCAGGCCGGGCGCTCCAACTCCCGCTGGCGTCCGGTCGGCCTGGGCGCGATGGGCCTCCAGGACGTCTTCTTCCAGCTGCGCCTGCCGTTCGACTCCCCCGAGGCCCGCGCACTCTCCACGAAGATCTCCGAGCGGATCATGCTCGCCGCGTACGAGGCGTCCTGCGACCTCGCCGAGCGCCCCCAAGAGCCTCCGACAGGCTCCGGTTCAGGGGGGACCCCCCGGGGCCCGCTGCCCGCCTGGTCCGAGACCCGGGCCGCGCGCGGGGTGCTGCACCCCGACCACTACGACACCGAGCTGAACTGGCCGGAGCGCTGGGACACCCTGCGCGCCCGGGTCGCCAAGACCGGCATGCGCAACTCGCTGCTGCTGGCCATCGCCCCGACCGCCACGATCGCCTCGATCGCCGGGGTGTACGAGTGCATCGAGCCGCAGGTCTCCAACCTGTTCAAGCGCGAGACGCTCAGCGGTGAGTTCCTCCAGGTCAACGCCTACCTGGTGGACGAGCTGAAGAAGCTCGGCGTGTGGGACGCCCGCACCCGCGAGGCGCTGCGCGAGGCGAGCGGCTCCGTGCAGGGCTTCGCCTGGATCCCCGAGGACGTGCGGGCGCTGTACCGCACGGCGTGGGAGATCCCGCAGCGCGGCCTGATCGACATGGCGGCGGCCCGTACGCCGTTCCTCGACCAGAGCCAGTCGCTCAACCTGTTCCTGGAGACGCCGACGATCGGCAAGCTCTCCTCGATGTACGCGTACGCCTGGAAGCAGGGGCTGAAGACGACGTACTACCTGCGTTCACGCCCGGCGACCCGGATCGCCCGTGCCGCGTCCGGCCAGGCGACGGCCGCCGCCCCCATTCCCGTACAGCAGGCGTCGGCTCCCGACGCGGACGCGATCGCCTGCTCCCTGGAAAACCCCGAGTCCTGCGAGGCCTGCCAGTAATGAGCACCAACGACACCAAGAACCTGCTCGACCCGGGCTTCGAACTGACCCTGCGTCCCATGCGCTACCCGGACTTCTACGAGCGCTACCGGGACGCGATCAAGAACACCTGGACCGTCGAGGAGGTCGACCTCCACTCGGACGTCTCCGATCTCGCCAAGCTGTCGCCGGGCGAGCAGCACATGATCGGCCGGCTGGTGGCGTTCTTCGCGACCGGTGACTCGATCGTCTCCAACAACCTCGTGCTGACGCTGTACAAGCACATCAACTCCCCCGAGGCGCGGCTGTACCTGTCGCGGCAGCTCTTCGAGGAGGCCGTGCACGTCCAGTTCTATCTGACGCTGCTGGACACCTATCTGCCCGACCCGGACGACCGGGCGTCGGCGTTCGACGCGGTCGAGGAGATCCCCTCGATCCGTGAGAAGGCGCAGTTCTGCTTCAAGTGGATGGACTCGGTCGAGAAGATCGACCGGCTGGAGACGAAGGCGGACCGCCGCCGCTTCCTGCTGAACCTGATCTGCTTCGCGGCCTGCATCGAGGGGCTGTTCTTCTACGGCGCGTTCGCGTACGTGTACTGGTTCCGCTCGCGGGGTCTGCTGCACGGTCTCGCCACGGGCACCAACTGGGTGTTCCGTGACGAGACGATGCACATGAACTTCGCGTTCGAGGTCGTGGACACCGTCCGCAAGGAGGAGCCGGAGCTCTTCGACGACGCGCTCCAGCAGCAGGTCACCGACATGCTGAGGGAAGCGGTCGAGGCGGAGCTGCAGTTCGGCCGCGACCTGTGCGGCGAGGGCCTGCCGGGCATGAACACCGAGTCGATGCGCCAGTACCTGGAGTGCGTCGCCGACCAGCGGCTCGCCCGCCTCGGCTTCCCGACGGTGTACGGCTCGGAGAACCCGTTCTCCTTCATGGAGCTCCAGGGCGTCCAGGAGCTGACGAACTTCTTCGAGCGCCGCCCGTCCGCCTACCAGGTGGCCGTGGAGGGCTCGGTCGGGTTCGACGACGACTTCTAGACGCGCCGGCCGACGAGGGTCCTCAGACCCTGGCCCAGCTTCTGAGGTGGGGGCGCCGCGCGGCCGGGACCGGTCGCGCGGCGCTTTCCGTCTCCGGGGGTCCGGCCGCGCGCCGCCCGCGTTCCGCCTCCCGCAGCTGGCGGTCGATGCGGCGTTCGCGGGCGACGCCGAGGGCCACGGGCGCGAGGACGAGGGCGAAAAGTGCTACTACGACCAGGTAGTTCAGGAATGTGTTCATGCCTCTACTCTGGACCGCCGGAACGAAAAACATCAGTGGCAGGACTGCCATGGGACATCAAATAGCTGCCACACTCGGACCATGCTGACCAATGTCGCCGCCCTCCTCCTCGACGAGGTCCACCCCTTCGAACTCGGCGTCCTGTGCGAGGTGTTCGGCCTGGACCGCAGTGAGGAAGGCCTGCCGGTGCACGATTTCGCGGTGGTCTCCGCCGAGGGTCCCGTCCTGAACACCCACGCGGGCTTCACCATCTCCACGCCGCACGGCCTGGAGCGGCTGGAGGAGGCCGACCTCATCGCCGTGCCGGCGGGCAGCCACTTCATGCAGCGTGAATATCCCGAGGAGATGCTCGACGCCCTGCGCCGGGCCGTCGCCCGCGGCTCACGGGTGCTGAGCGTCTGCTCGGGGGCGTATGTCCTGGGCGCGGCCGGGCTGCTGGACGGCCGCCGCTGCACCACGCACTGGCGGCACGCGGCGGAGCTGTCCCGGCGCTTCCCGAAGGCGATCGTCGAGCCGGACGTGCTGTACGTGGACGAGGGCGCGGTGATCAGTTCGGCGGGCACCGCCGCCGGGATCGACGCGTGTCTGCATCTGATCCGGCAGGAGTACGGCCAGGAGGCGGCCAACACCCTCGCCCGGCGGATGGTGGTGCCACCGCACCGGGACGGCGGGCAGGCGCAGTACATCAGCCGCCCGCTGCCCCGGAGCTCCTGCGACACGGTCGGCTCGACCCTGGCCTGGATGGAACAGCACCTCGACCAGGAGATGAGCGTCGAGCAGCTGGCGACGCTGGCGCACATGTCGCCGCGCACCTTCGCCCGGCGGTTCCAGCAGGAGACCGGGACCACGCCCTACCGGTGGCTGCTGCGGCAGCGGGTGCTGCTGGCCCAGCATCTGCTGGAGACGTCCGAGCTGACGATCGACACGATCGCGGGGCAGACGGGCTTCGGTACGGCGGCGACCCTGCGACACCAGTTCGTGCGGTCACTGGGCACCACCCCGAACGCCTACCGCCGCACCTTCCGGGGTCCGGCGACCACCTCCGTGCCCGACGTCGCCTGAGCGCGCCGGGCACGGAGGGACCTATGGGGAGGTGTACGGGGAGGTACGGGGAGGTACGGGAAGGTCAGATACCGCAGCTGGGCGCCGACCAGAAGCGGCTGGGGCCCTGGTTGACGTGCACGTGGTCGTTGTGGCCGCTGTAGCCCGGGCCGAGGATTCCCCGGAAGCCGTGGTAGCGGGCCTGCTTGGCCAGCGTGCACAGCGAGTGCGGAGAGGCGCCGAGGTCGACCGCGTCGCCGTACATGTGGCGGCTGTTGGAAGCTCCGCCCACGACCGCGTTGCAGGAGACGGAGCGGAAGCCGCTGGTGACCCGGATGGACTGGTCGCCCAGCGCGTGGCGCAGCGCCTCCAGCTTCCACATGCTGCTCAGCGCGTTGGCCTTGGCCGTGCCCGCGGCGACCTTCCCGCCGGCCCAGGTGCTGTTGCACTTGTTCAGCTCGGGGTACGTGAAGTGGGCCGGGGTGCAGTCGTTGTCCTGGAGCGCGTAGAGCTTGGACTGGGTGGCGGGGCCGGCGACCCCGTCGGCCGCCAGGCCGTAGGCCGCCTGGAACCGCTTGACGGCGGCGGTGGTGGCGGGGCCGTAGGAGCCGTCGATGGCGAGCACCGCGTTGTAGCCCGGGTAGCCGGCCACCCGGATCTGGAGCTGGGTGACATCGTTGCCGGTGGCCCCGGCCTTCAGGGTGCGGGTCCAGGTGTAGCAGCCGTCGGCCTGGGCGGTGCCGGCGGTCAGCACCGCACCCCCCAGAGCGAACGTAATGGTCATGACAAGTCCGAGCAGAACGCGTGCGGTGCGTCTCAGCACAGGGGCCTCCCTCTGAACGTCACGGTCGATGTGCACGCGAGCCTGGCCCAGACAGCTACGCGCGTCAACTGCCCCTGGGGAAAATGCAGTTATCTGCCAGGGGCGGAGCGAGAACGGACAGGGACCCGGCACCGGCGAACCGGTACCGGGTCCCTGCGTGGGCGTCCTCAGGCGTTCGGGACGACCTCGTAACGCGGAGTGCCCTCGTCCATCTGCCGCAGCGCGTCCTTGCGCTCCCGCTTGGAGAGCCGGTCGATGTACAGGTAGCCGTACAGGTGGTCCGTCTCGTGCTGGAGGCACCGCGCGAAGTAGCCGCTGCCCCGCACCTTGACCGGATTGCCCTGCGCGTCCTGCCCGCGCACCACCGCGTAGTCGGGGCGGGCGAGCGAGGCGTACGCGGTCGGGACCGAGAGGCAGCCCTCGTTGGAGTCGTCCAGCACCCGTGCCTCGGGAGCCAGCTCCTCCAGGACCGGGTTGCAGATGACGCCGGTGTGGCGCACCCCGTCGTCGTCGGGGCAGTCGTAGACGAAGACCTTCAGGTCCACGCCGATCTGGTTGGCGGCCAGGCCGACGCCCTCGGCCGTCTTCTGGCTGGCGAACATGTCGTCGATCAGCCGCGCCAGCTCGTCGTCGAACGCGGTGACGTCCTTGCACTCCTTGTGCAGCACCGGGTTGCCCACGACCGTGATCGGACGGGAGGTGCCGCGCTCGCGGTAGGCCGCCTCGCGCTCCTCGCAGTCCTCCGTGTCGACGAGGAACCCCTCGTCGTCCACGCCGATCCGCCCGTCCGTCTCCTGCTGCGACATGTCCGCCGTACGCCTTCCTGCAAAACCTCAAACTCGGTGACCCGAGAGCACCGGGTACCCGGGCGCTCGGAGGAACAGCACCGCGATCGGTGCGCGTACAGCCTACGGGCTGAGGTCAGCAGACTTCTTCGAGATCCCGCCACTCACGGCTGTCCGGGCTGTCGGCGACCCAGCCGTCCAGCAGCCCGCGCACCAGCCCGGCGGGGGCCGCGAGACCGCACTCGCGCTCCGGGACCCACAGATCTCCGGCGCCCGCGGTGCGGTGGCCCAGCGGCCCGGGGTGGCCCGGCTCGCTGTGATCGTGCGGGTCCAGGTGCTCCCCGTCGCCCTCGTCGCTCTCCATGCGGCTCTCCGAGCACGCCCGGCACAGCAGCCGTACGGAGGAGGACCAGTCCTCGGCGGCGAACCCGGCGTCCGAGGCCAGCTTCTCCAGCGCGTCCCGGTCCTCCTCGGTAGCCGCCTCCAGCAGCACCACCCAGGTCGGCACCGGGGACGGGGCCCACAGCTCGATCTCGTCGAACACCGGATACGAGGGCCCGGCCGCGGTGACCCGCTCGCCGTTGGGCACCCCGTCGTGCAGGACGACCTCGCCCCAGCGCCGCCCGGAGGACGGCAGCGGGATCGAGAGCACCTCGATCCGGGCCGGGTCGAGCCGGCGGCCCCAGACCACCTCGGCCTCGCCCTCTGGCGAGAGCCGCACGGCGGCGCTGCCGAGCTCCATACCGGTCGGCTCGGTGGTGGCAGCGCTGTGCTGACCGCCGCCGGGGACCTTCAGGCCGTACGCCTGCCAGGCCCGCCGCGCCAGCGGCCAGTCCTGGAGCGCGGTGGCCGCGATCCCGACGTTCCACCAGTCCGGGGCGCCCGACTCCCGGTCGAGCAGCGCGACGGCCCGCAGGCCCGCCGCCCTCGCCTGCTCCCAGTCGTGCCGGAACTTGTGCAGCAGCGCCAGATTGAACCAGGACTCCGAGAGCCAGGGCTCCAGATCCGCCGCGCGCGTCAGCAGCGCCCCCGCGTCCTCGTACCGGCCGTCGCCGATCAGCGTGAACGCGCGGTCCGTGGCCTGCCGCCAAGAGGCGGACGGCCGATGCCGTACCTTCCCGAAGATCCTCACGATTCCCGCCTGTCCCGACTGGACACCCTCGTCATCCGCTCTGCTTTCGCATCCAACCATGCCCGGCCGGACGCCCGCTCATTACCCATGGGTTACCCAGCTCCGGCCCGGGTCAGACCGCCCGCGCGAGGGCGCGTCCCGGAGCCTTGGCCACCGGCTGCCGGTGGCTCCGCCCGGTGCCGGGGCCGAGCCGCCCCAGCGCTGCCCCGGACATGCGTGGGCCGCTGTGCCCGGGCGATCGGGGCACAGCGGCCGTCCCACCGGACCTCAGGGATCCGCCGGTGCATCTGCGGGTGAACTACTCGGCGGCGGAGGCCGACCGGTCGGTGTCCTGCACGGTCAGATCCTGCTCGGGCACGGCCTCGCCGGCCCGGATCAGGTCGATCCGGCCCATCACCTTGGAGCGCAGGTCGGTGGGGACGTCGTCCTGTCCGCAGCAGCGCTTGACCAGCTTCTTCACGGCCTGTTCGAGGCCGTACTTCTCCAGGCACGGGGAGCACTCCTCGAAGTGCACCTCGAACTTGGTGCAGTCGCCCTCGGGCATCTCCCGGTCGAGAAACTCGTAGAGATGGTCGAGGACCTCCGAGCAATCCGTCTCGTGCGGCTCTCCGCAGCTCATGAGGCCGAGCCCTTCCGATCGTCCGAGTCACCGGCGCCGGCCGCGACGAGCCCGCGCTCACGGGCGTAGTCCTCCAGCATGCCGCGCAGCTGGCGGCGGCCACGGTGCAGCCGGGACATCACCGTACCGATGGGAGTCCCCATGATGTCCGCGATCTCCTTGTAGGCAAAGCCCTCGACATCGGCGAGATACACGGCGATGCGGAACTCCTCGGGAATCGCCTGGAGCGCCGACTTCACGTCGGAGTCCGGGAGATGGTCGAGCGCCTGGGACTCCGCCGAACGCAGACCGGTCGACATGTGCGACTCGGCCCGTGCCAGCTGCCAGTCCTCGATCTCCTCAGCGGCGCTGCGCTGGGGCTCCCGCTGCTTCTTGCGGTACGAGTTGATGAAGGTGTTGGTCAGAATGCGGTACATCCACGCCTTGAGGTTCGTACCCTCACGGAACTGGTGGAAGGAGCCGTACGCCTTGGCGTAGGTCTCCTGGACCAGGTCCTCGGCATCGGCCGGGTTACGCGTCATGCGCAGCGCGGCCGAGTACATCTGGTCGAGAAAACCGAGGGCGTCCCGCTCGAAGCGCGCGTTGCGCTCGGCGGACGTCTCCGGTGCACGGCCGTCGTCGGTCCCTGTGTCGGTCCCAGTGACCGGACCCACCTCCTCCAACGATGTGGCGGAGCCGAAACCGGACCCGCTCGCATCGGAGAATAGTCGACCTTGCTTCGAGACGGGCTGTCGATCAGCACCGCCCGGCGGCCGCTCGTGGCTGGTCCTCGCCGCAGGCAGCACGGTCCACTCCAGGTCAGCGGCGTTCGAGCGGCTGGGGCAGATGGTCGAACCCATGCGACGGACTCCCTCTCCACGTTGTTCGGGGGTACCACGTATCTGTACCGACGTCCCGAACAACAGCGCCCCCCGGCGGAGCATTCCCGGGGCCTGTGCCACGTGGGTGAGGCCCGGGTCACCCCGGGGCGGATCCGGTCATCCGAGTGACGCGATCCACCCGGCGACCGCGTCGGTGAGGACGCGCATCGTCTGCTCCTCGGTCGCCCCGGACCTCTTCGGCACCGCGAACCCGTGGTCGCCGTGGTCCACTTCGGCCAGCTCGTACGGGCCGGGCGGGAACTCGTCGGGCCGGCCGAACGGATCGTTGCCGCCCTGCACCACCAGGGTGGGCACTCCGGCGCCGAGCAGTTCGTCGGCGCGG
Organism: Streptomyces sp. NPDC091287; assembly: GCF_044768525.1. Taxonomy (NCBI): domain Bacteria; kingdom Bacillati; phylum Actinomycetota; class Actinomycetes; order Kitasatosporales; family Streptomycetaceae; genus Streptomyces; species Streptomyces sp. NPDC091287. The sequence continues at coordinate 224,259 of NZ_JBIVUV010000011.1, read as the reverse complement.
GACTTCTCCGGCTTGCCCGGGGGATGCAACGGGAAGCTGAGCGCGAGGACGGCGGCCGCGCCCAGCTCCGTCGCCGTACGGCAGGCGACCCGCGCCCCGGCGCTGCGGCCCCCGGAGACGACGGGGAGCCCGGGAGCCGCCAGGGCGGGCCACAGACCGCGCCAGCCGGTGTCCAGGGTCTTCGGGGCGGGCGCGACCTTCTTTCCGGCCACCCGCCAGGGCTGCTCCACCAGGGCGACGGTGACGCCGTGCCCGGGCAGGGTCGCGGCCAGGGCCTTCAGATCGCGGGCCTCGATGCCGCCGCCCGCCCCGTGGCTCACGGCCAGCACGAGGCGGGGCGCGGGCGCCCGGACCCAGGTGATTCGGGCCTCACCGGCGTCGGTGGTGACGTTCTGCGTACGTGGTTGACGGCTCACGCTGCCATCCTCTCCCGCGCACCGGCCCGGATCCCGCGCGCCGCTCAGAACAGCGTGGACTCCTCCGGCGCGGCCAGCTCCTCCAGCAGTTCGGGCCCGTTGTTGCGCACGTTGCTGACGGTGGTGGCGACCGGGTAGGCGCGCATCAGCCCGCCGGGCGGCGGCTCCAACAGCGCGCGCAGCTCCTCGACACCCGTGTGCGTGGGGTCCAGCCAGGTGTCCCAGCGGTCGGGGGTGAGCATCAGCGGCATCCGGGGGTGGATGTCGGCGAGCGCGCCGGGCCCCTCGGCGGGGGCGACGGCCAGCGGGGTGGTCTCCGCCTCCGTGGTGATCACCGAGCACGTCACCCACCAGGCGTTCTCGTGGTCGCCGGGCAGTGTCGCGTCGCGCCAGAACTCGTACAGTCCGGCCATCGCGAAGACAGACCCGTCGGCGGGGGTCACGAAGTACGGCTGCTTGCGGGCCCGCTTCTTGCCCTTCTTCTCCTCCAGCTGCCGTTCCTCCGAGCCGGTGACCCACTCGTAGTAGCCGTCGGCGGGCAGGATGCAGCGGCGCTGGGCGAAGGCGCGGCGGAAGGAGGGCTTCTCGTGCACGGTCTCCGCGCGGGCGTTGATCATCCGGGCGGCGCCCTCGGGGGTCTTCGACCAGGACGGCACGAGTCCCCATTTCAGGGCACGCAGCTGGCGAACCGGACGCTGGTCGTCGGCGTCCTTAACAGGACGCTCCAGAACCGCGTAGACCTCTTTGGTCGGCGCCACGTTCCAGTCCGGCTCCAGGGTCTCGGTGGGTTCCCACTTCTCGACGCCGAAGAGCCCGGACAGGTCCTCGGGGTTCCGGCTCGCTGCATACCGTCCGCACATAAGTGCCAGACTGCCACGACCGCCCGCCCCGACCGCAAGGAGCCGCCCGGCCGATGAACAGCACCGAATTGGGCGATCTGTGGGATCGCGTCACCGGAACCCAGTCCGCTCCCGAGCAGTGGCTGGTGGTGGTGACGGCCACCCTGGCACTCATCGCCGTCGTGCCGAATCCGCTGTGGCGGCTCGCGCGCAACACCATCACCATCGCGCACGAGGGCGGCCACGGCCTGGTGGCGCTGCTCACCGGGCGGCAGCTCTCCGGCATCCGGCTGCACTCGGACACCAGCGGCCTGACCGTGAGCCGCGGCAAGCCGACGGGGATCGGCATGATCCTCACGGCGGCGGCGGGCTACACGGCCCCCTCGCTGCTGGGCCTGGGCGGCGCCTGGCTGCTGACCAACGGCAGGATCACCCTCCTGTTGTGGGTGGCGACGGCCCTGCTCGCGGTGATGCTGGTGATGATCCGCAATGTGTACGGGGCCCTCACCGTCATCCTGACCGGCACCGCCTTCCTGCTGGTGTCCTGGCTGGCCTCCTCGGACGTCCAGTCGGCGTTCGCGTACGCGGTGGTGTGGTTCCTGCTGCTGGGCGGGGTGCGGCCGCCGTTCGAGCTCCAGTCCAAGCGGCGCCACGGCGGTGCCCCCGACTCCGACGCGGACCAGCTGGCCCGGCTGACCCACGCCCCGGCGGTGCTGTGGCTGTTCCTCTTCCACGCGGTGTCGCTGTGCTCGCTGATCGGCGGCGGGCGGTGGCTGCTGGGGTGGTGAGGGCGGGTTGGGCCACGGCGGTCCGTACCACTCCTTCGTTACGGGGCGGTTTCCGCCCTTTTGGTGACGATCCGGGTTTGCGGGGAGCCACTAAAGTGATGGCCATGACCGAGAGTTCCGTGCACCCCGCCCTCTGGCCCGCCCCCCACGCGAGCGGCGCCGTCGACGCGACCGTCACCGTGCCCGGATCCAAATCGGTCACCAACCGCGCACTCGTGCTGGCCTCGCTGGCCGCCGAGCCGGGCTGGCTGCGCCGCCCGCTGCGCTCCCGCGACACCCTGCTCATGGCCGACGCGCTGCGCGCCATGGGTGTCGGGATCGAGGAGACCGTCTCCTCCTCGTCCGCCTCCAGCCCGTCCGCGGCGGCCTCCCCGGACAGTTCGGGCGAGGCCTGGCGGGTCATCCCGGCGGGGCTGCACGGCCCGGCGGCGGTCGATGTCGGCAACGCCGGCACGGTCATGCGCTTCCTGCCGCCCGTCGCCACACTCTCCGACGGTCCGGTCCGCTTCGACGGCGACCCCCGGTCCTACGAGCGCCCGCTGACCGGCGTGATCGAGGGGCTGCGGGCGCTCGGCGCGCGGATCGACGACGACGGGCGCGGGGCGCTGCCGCTGACCGTGCACGGCGGCGGGGCGCTGGAGGGCGGCCCGGTGGCGATCGACGCCTCGTCCTCCTCGCAGTTCGTCTCGGCGCTGCTGCTGTCGGGACCGCGCTTCAACCAGGGCGTGGAGGTCCGGCACACCGGGTCCACGCTCCCCTCGATGCCGCACATCCGGATGACCGTCGACATGCTGCGGGCCGTCGGCGCGCAGGTGGACGAACCGGAGACGGGCGGCGAGCCGAATGTGTGGCGGGTCTCGCCCTCCGCGCTGCTCGGCCGGGACCTGACGATCGAGCCGGACCTGTCCAACGCCCAGCCGTTCCTGGCCGCCGCCCTGGTGACCGGCGGCCGGGTCACGATCCCCGACTGGCCCGAGCGCACCACCCAGCCGGGCGACGCGCTGCGCGAGATCTTCACCGCGATGGGCGGCAGCTGCGAGCTGACCGAGCGCGGGCTGACCTTCACCGGCACGGGCCGCATCCACGGCATCGACGTGGACCTCGGCGAGGTCGGCGAGCTGACCCCGGGCATCGCGGCGGTCGCGGCGCTGGCCGACTCCCCCTCCACGCTGAGCGGCGTCGCCCATCTGCGGCTGCACGAGACGGACCGGCTGGCCGCGCTGACCAAGGAGATCAACGAGCTCGGCGGCGATGTCACCGAGACGGCCGACGGGCTGCACATCCGCCCGCGCCCGCTGCACGGCGGGGTCTTCCACACGTACGACGACCACCGCATGGCCACCGCCGGGGCGATCATCGGCCTGGCGGTGAAGGGCGTGGAGATCGAGAACGTGGGCACGACCGCCAAGACCCTGCCGGACTTCCCGGACATGTGGACCGGAATGCTCGGGGCCTAGAAGATGCGCCGTTACGGAAAGAACCCCGACGAGGACGACATCCGCGTCCGCCCCAACCGCAAGGGCAACCGGCCGCGTACGCACATCCGGCCCAAGCACGAGGACGCCGAGGACGGCATGGTCCTCACCGTCGACCGTGGCCGGCTCACCTGCCTCGTCGAGGGCCGGACCGTGGTCGCGATGAAGGCCCGCGAGCTGGGCCGCAAGGCCGCCGTGGTGGGCGACACCGTCTCCATCGTCGGCGATCTCTCCGGCGAGAAGGACACCCTGGCCCGGATCGTGCGGATCTCCCCGCGCCGCACGGTGCTGCGCCGCACGGCGGACGACGACGATCCGTACGAGCGCGTGGTCGTCGCCAACGCGGACCAGCTGGCGATCGTCACCGCGCTGGCCGACCCGGAACCCCGCCCGCGCATGATCGACCGCTGTCTGGTCGCGGCGTACGACGGCGGGCTCACCCCGCTGCTGGTACTGACCAAGTCCGACCTGGCGTCTCCGGACAAGCTGCTGGAGGCGTACACCCCGCTCGGCGTCCCGTACATCGTGACCAGCCGGGAGGAGCTGGAGAGCGGGGACGCGGCGGACCGGGTGCGCGAGTTCCTCAACGACCGGGTCACCGCCTTCGTCGGGCACTCCGGGGTCGGCAAGACGACGCTGGTCAACGCCCTGGTGCCGAAGGACCGGCGCCGGACCACCGGCATCGTCAACGCGGTCACCGGCCGGGGGCGGCACACCACCACCTCGGCCCTCGCGCTGCCACTGCCCGGCGACCGGGGCTGGGTGGTCGACACCCCGGGCGTGCGCTCCTTCGGCCTGCACCACGTCGACCCGTCCCGGGTCATCAACGCCTTCCCGGACCTGCAGCCGGGCACCGAGAGCTGCCCGCGCGGCTGCACCCACGACGAGAACCAGCCGGAGTGCGCGCTGGACGCCTGGGTGGCGGAGGGGCACGCCGACCCGGCACGCCTGGACTCCCTGCGCCGACTGCTCGCGACCCGGGAGCGGCGCGAGGGCGACTGACGGCTCACCCGGCCGGATTCGGTCGGGGCGGCGCGGGCATGTTTGCGAGCTTCAACGACCGGTAAAGGCATAATCGCACCGAGCGGGACGAAGCCGTCACCTATGCGGGAGGCAACTGACGATGCCCTGGCTGCTGGTCGTGGTCGCAGGACTGCTGGAGACCGGCTTCGCCGTGTGTCTGAAGCTCTCTCACGGATTCACCCGGATCTGGCCGACCATCGCGTTCGCCGCGTTCGCGCTGGGCAGTTTCGGTCTGCTGACCCTGGCGCTGAAGAAGCTCGACGTCGGTCCGGCGTACGCGGTGTGGACCGGGATCGGGGCGGCCGGGACGGCGATCTACGGCATGATCTTCCTCGATGACGTGGTCTCCACGCTGAAGCTGGTGTCGATCTCGCTGGTGATCATCGGAGTGATCGGCCTCCAGCTGTCCGGCTCGGCCCACTGAGACCCGCCGGAACCGCGGCCCGCGCCCCTTCCCGTACGAGCCCGAGCACACGGCTGTCCGCGGCGTCGTCGCCCGGCACCGGAACCATCACACAGGACAGCGCGAGGCGTAACGCGATCTCGCAGCGCCCGGCGGCGGCCCCGGGCGACACCGCCACCATCCGGTCCCGTACGAGCGCGAGCAGCTCCTCGGGGGCCGGCGGCGGTCTCCCGCCCGTACGTCCCCGGGGGCCCGGCAGACGTTCCGGGCGGGGCAGCCCCTCCGCCCAGTACCCCGTGAGCAGCGCCTTGACCAGCGCATCCTGGCGGGCGGCCCGCACGGTCCAGAGCGCGACGGCGGCCGGACGGTCGAGGTCGGGGGCGGTCAGGGCGCGGTCCACCCCGGCGAGATAGCCGTCGGCGGCCCGTCGCAGCAGGGCCCCGGCCAGTCCGCCCTTGGTGCCGAACTCGTTGTAGAGGGTCTGCCGCGAGACGCCGGCCAGGGCCGCGACGTCAACCATGCGCACCGTGCGCCAGGGCCCCTCGCTCAGCGCCCTGAGGGCGGCGTCCAGCAGTGCCTGCCGCGCTGTCGGCATCGTCTCCTCCCCCGCCCCGGGACCCTGCGGTTCAGAGTTGACGTGCTCTCGGGGGCTGTCAAGGGTCCCGGGCGGCGCGGGGGCGCTGTAGCCCGCGCCCGGCGGCGCTGGATACTGTGACGGCATGCCCGACTACCACGATGATCTGCGCCTGGCCCACGTACTGGCGGACGCCGCCGACGCGGTGACGATGGACCGGTTCAAGGCTCTCGACCTGAAGGTGGAGACCAAGCCGGACATGACGCCGGTGAGCGAGGCCGACAAGGCCGCCGAGGAGCTGATCCGGGGCCACCTGCATCGGGCCCGCCCGAGGGACGCGATCCTGGGCGAGGAGTACGGGATCGAGGGCAGCGGACCGCGGCGCTGGGTGATCGACCCGATCGACGGCACCAAGAACTATGTGCGCGGCGTACCGGTGTGGGCGACGCTGATCTCGCTGATGGAGGCGGGCGAGGAAGGCTTCCAGCCGGTGATGGGGGTGGTCTCCGCGCCCGCGCTGAACCGGCGCTGGTGGGCGGCGAAGGGCGCGGGCGCGTTCACCGGCCGCAGCCTCACCTCCGCGACCCGGATGCACGTGTCGAAGGTGGAGCGGATCGCCGACGCCTCGTTCGCGTTCTCCTCACTCGCCGGCTGGGAGGCGCAGGGTCGCCTCGACGGCCTCCTGGACCTCACCCGGGCCTGCTGGCGGACGCGGGGGTACGGGGACTTCTGGCCGTACATGATGGTCGCCGAGGGTTCCGTGGACATCTGCGCGGAGCCGGAGCTGTCGCTGTGGGACATGGCGGCGACCGCGATCATCGTGCAGGAGGCGGGGGGCCGGTTCACCTCGCTGGACGGGGTGGACGGTCCGGGCGGCGGAAACGCGGCGGCCTCCAACGGGCCGCTCCACGACGAGCTGCTGGGCTATCTGAACCAGCGGTACTGACCGCCGCTTTCGGGTCTGTTCGCAACCGTACGGTCCGCGAGACGTGCCGGGGGGCGCGTTGTGTGCTTTTCGGGCGCCCTCCCCGCACTTCACCCACCCCTTGTCGACCCGCCCCAAGGGTGCAACTCTGAGAGTCCCCCCACTTGTGAACTTGTGAATCGACTCACAGAGTCGGCTCGCCGAGGAGGTGGCTCGTTTCATGCTCGTCCGTGACGCCATGAGCACGGTGGTCCTCACCATCGGCCCCACCCATACGCTCCGCCAGGCGGCCCGGCTGATGTCGGCCCGCCGCATCGGGGCAGCTGTCGTCCACGATCCGGACACCTGCGGGCTCGGCATCATCACCGAGCGCGACATCCTCGACGCGATCGGATCGGGGCTGGACCCCGACCGGGAGACCGCGTCCGCCCACACCACCACCGACGTGGTGTTCGCCGCCCCGGCCTGGACCCTGGAGGAGGCCGCGGAGGCCATGACGCACGGCGGGTTCCGGCATCTGATCGTGCTGGACGGCGACGGCCCGGTGGGCATCGTGTCGGTGCGCGACATCATCCGCTGCTGGGCGCCCGTCCGGCGTACGGTCGCGGCCGCCGGCTGACCGCCCGCCCGGCGTACGGTCGGCGCCGGAAACGACCGGTGGGCCGGACCCCCGCGAGGGGATCCGGCCCACCGTCGACGGCAGGCGCCCGGTCAGCCGCGAAGGGCCTGGACCGCGGCTTCCAGCCGCTTGCCGAAGTCGCCGTCCGCCTGGCGGAAGTTGTTGATCGCGCGCTCGGCGATGTCGTCGCGCGAGACCTTGGCGATGAACCCGGCGAGGTTCTCGATCAGCCGGGTCTTCTCGTCCTCCGAGTAGAGCCGGTAGAGGTTGCCCGCCTGCACGAAGTCGTTGTCCTCGGCGTGGACGGGGGCCTCGGTGTTGCCGGTGGTACCGGTGACCGGGAGCGGCTGCCACAGCGGGCGGTCCGTCTGGATCGGGCCGCCGAAGCTGTTCGGCTCGTAGTTCTTGGCGCCCTGGTGACGGCCGTCGTAGAGGAAGCCGTCCCGGCTGTTGGTCCGCGCCTCGGTGGCGTGCGGGCGGTTCACCGGCAGGTGGTCGGCGTTGATGCCGACGCGGTAGCGGTGGGCGTCGCCGTACGCGAAGAGCCGGCCCTGGAGCATCTTGTCCGGAGACGGACCGATGCCCGGCACGAAGTGCGCGGGGCTGAAGATCGACTGCTCGACCTCGGCGAAGACGTTCTGCGGGTTGCGGTTGAGCTCCAGCTTGCCGATCTCGATCGGCGGGTAGTCCGCGTGCGGCCACACCTTGGTGAGGTCGAACGGGTTGAAGCGGTAGCCGGCCGCGTCCGCCGCGGGCATGATCTGGACCTGCACCGTCCAGGACGGGAAGTCACCGCGCTCGATCGACTCGCGCAGATCGCGCTGGTGGCTGTCGGGGTCGACACCGGAGAGCCGGACGGCCTCCTCGGTGGTGAGGTTCTTGATCCCCTGGTCGGTCTTGAAGTGGTACTTGACCCAGAAGACCTCGCCGGCCTCGTTGTTCCACTGGTAGGTGTGCGAGCCGTACCCGTTCATGTGGCGCAGCGTGGCCGGGATGCCCCGGTCGCCGAAGAGCCAGGTCACCTGGTGCGTCGACTCGGGCGACAGCCCCCAGAAGTCCCAGACGTTGTCCGCCTCCTGCGAGCCGGTGTACGGGTCGCGCTTCTGGGTGTGGATGAAGTCGGGGAACTTGATGGCGTCCTTGATGAAGAACACCGGGGTGTTGTTGCCGACGAGGTCGTAGTTGCCCTCTTCGGTGTAGAACTTCAGCGCGAAGCCGCGGGGGTCGCGCACGGCGTCGGCGGAGCCGAGGTTGCCCGCGACGGTGGAGAAGCGCAGGAAGGTCTCGGTCTGCTTGCCGACCTCGGAGAGGAACTTCGCCCGGGTCCACTGCGAGACGTCGCGGGTCAGCGTGAAGGTGCCGTAGGCACCGGCGCCGCGGGCGTGCACGACCCGCTCCGGGATGCGCTCGCGGTTGAAGTGGGCGAGCTTCTCCAGCAGCGCCTGGTCCTGGACGAGAACCGGACCGCCGACGCCAGCGGTCTCGCTGTTCTGGTTGTCGGCTACCGGCGCGCCGGCCTCCGTAGTGAGCGGTCCCTGCGTCACGTGCGCCTCCTGCGTCATGTCCTGCACTTCCAAGATCGGCCGACCTCGATCGTCGGTCCGATGTTCCGCACAGCCTGTCCCTTGGCGTATGCCGGTCTCGATCCTACAATGGACATTGTCTAAGTCAAGTGAACATCCAAAGTCACACCTCATCGGGACTCGGTTCCCCCACTGTTAGGCTGGGCTGCATGAGCGACCTGCTGGAACGACTTCGTGGACGCGGCTGGCGTATGACGGCACAGCGGCGCGTCGTGGCCGAGGTCCTCGACGGGGACCACGTACACCTGACGGCGGACGAGGTCCACGCGAGGGCCGTTTCCCGGCTGCCCGAGATCTCGCGCGCCACCGTCTACAACACCCTCGGCGAGATGGTGTCCCTCGGTGAGGTGCTGGAGGTCTCCACCGACCGCCGGGCCAAGCGCTACGACCCGAACGCCCACCACCCGCACCACCACCTGGTGTGCGCCCGGTGCGGCGCCATCAGGGACGTGCACCCCGCGGGCAACCCGTTGGCGGACCTGCCGGCGGACGAGCGCTACGGCTTCATGGTCTCCGGCGTCGAGGTGACGTACCGGGGCATCTGCCCGAGCTGCGCCGCGACCGCCTGACCCGACCCCTTCGGGCCCGCCTCCGGGCGGGCCCGGCTTCTCGCGGTCTCCGGACATGACGAAGGCCCGGATCTCGATGAGATCCGGGCCTTCGTGTTTTCAGTAGCGGGGACAGGATTTGAACCTGCGACCTCTGGGTTATGAGCCCAGCGAGCTACCGAGCTGCTCCACCCCGCGTCGGTGAATGCAACATTACGTCAGCAGGTCGGGCGGCGCAAATTCATTCACGTCGGCCGGTGGAGCTGGGCCCGACGGGGTTACGCCGTCAGCTCCTGGTGCAACGCCTCGCGCAGCCGCGCGGCCCGCTCGGCCACCTCGGCCGGGCCCAGCTCCACCGCCCGGGCGCACCAGCGCTGCCCCTCGGTGAGCTCGCCCCGGCGGGCGGCGAGGAGCGCCAGGCGCAGCGCGGCACGGCCGTGCCCGGCGGCGGCGGCACGGCTCCACCACAGGGCTGCCTCGCGCTCGCTGCCCTCTCGGGCCAGCAGCAGCCCGAGGTTGAAGGCCCCGTTGCGGCTGCCAGCCTCGGCGGCCTCCCGGTACCAGTGGGCGGCGCTCTCCACGTCCCCGCGGGCCGCGGCGAGCATGCCGACCCGGACCTGGGCACGGCGGTGCCCCTGCTGGGCGGCCCGCTCGTACCACTCCTCGCACTCGGTCTTCTCCGGCATCGGCTCGCCCAGCGCGGGCGGTCCCGGCGGCGGCTGGCGTGCGTCCAGCACCCCGGCCAGCCGGAACGCGGCCTCGGCGCTGCCACCGCCCGCCGCGCAGCGCAGGTGCCGCTCGGCCTCCCGGTCCTCGCCGTCGCGCAGCAGGGCCATGCCGACCTGGAGCGCGGCGTCGGTGTGCCCGGCCGCCGCGGCGCGCTCGTACCAGCCCAGCGCCGTACGGTCCTCGTCGCGTCCGGCGTGCAGGATGCCGAGGTTGAAGGCCGCGTCGACGCTGCCCGCCTCGGCCGCCTTGGAGAACCAGGGCTCGGCACCGGTGTGGTCGCCGGCCTGGAGGAGCAGCACCGCGAGCGCGTTGGCGGCCTCGCGGTGTCCGGCGTACGCGGCGCGGCGGTACCACTGCTCGGCCTGCGGGGTGCGGTCCTGGGCGGCACAGAGCAGCCCGAGGTTGTACGCCCCGTTGACGTCGCCCGCGTCCATGGCGGCCCGGTACCAGCGCTCGGCGGTCTGCTGCTCACCGCGTGCGGCGTGCAGCGCGCCGAGCGCGTTGGCGGCGTTGCCGTCGCCGTCCTGGGCGGCGCGCAGCCACCACACGGCGGCGCTCTCCTCGTCGCCCGCGTCGCGCAGCAGGAAGCCCAGCGCGCAGGCGGCGCGCGGCTCGCCGTCCTTGGCGGAGGTGAGGTACCAGCGTCCGGCCTCCTTGAGCTCGCCGCGCTGCTCCAGGATCGCGCCGAGGTGCAGGGCGGCGCGCCGGTGACCCCGGGCGGCGGCCTGGCGGTACCACTGCTCGGCCTCGCCGACCCGGCCGGCGGCGGGTCCCGCCACGGGGCTGTCGCCGTCGGCCGCGCTCCTGGCACCCGCGGGACCCCTCGCCCGTCCGTCATGGGCGGGTGCGGGCGGGTCGCCGGGAAGGCCGAGGCCCGTTCCGGTTCGCCCGGAAGCGGCGCCCCGGCCCAGGCCGAAGGCGTCGTGCGGGTCCTCGACGGCCTTCCGCTCCAGGGCGCGGGCCAGCCGGTAGGCGGCCTCACGGTGCCCCTGTTCGGCGGCGGCGCGCAGCCAGCGCTCGGCGCCGACGTCGCCGCGGTGCTCCAGCAGGTCGGCCAGCGCGTACGCGCCCAGCGCGTGGCCCTGCTCGGCGGACTGGCGCAGCCAGTACTCCGCGCCGGGCTCGTCGCCGCGCTCGCGGAAGTGCCGGCCGAGCGCGTGCGCGGCGGCGGCGGATCCGGCTACGGCGGCGATGCGCCACCAGCCGGCGGCCTCGTCCGGGTAGCCGCGCTGGTGCAGCAGGACGCCCAGGTTGTTCGCGGCGGCGCGGTCCCCGTCGGCGGTGGCGGCGCGCAGATACCGCTCGGCGCCGTCCAGCTCGCCGCGGCGCAGCAGCAGCGCGCCCAGGACGCTCATGGACGCGGTGTCCCCCGCGTCGGCGGCGCGCCGGTGGCGCGCCTCGCTCTCGGCGCTGTCCGCGGCGTCGACCGCGTCCGTGGTGTCCTCGTCGGACGCGCTCGCGGTGGCGCTCGCGTCGATGGCGCCGGTCCGCTGGACCGGCGCGCCCACCCCGGCGATGGCAGCAGCGAAAGCCGCGTCTACCGCGCTTTCCCCATCTTGGCCGCGCTGCTGCACAAACCGCCCTGTCTCCAACAGAGTTGCCCTGTCCCCCATAAATACCATCGTCGCACCACCTGTAACCCGCGTACACCTGGTATATCGCGGGCAGTAAGGTCACTACAGCGTTTTGTCGACATGCCCACAGGGAGACAAGTCAAACACGTTCGGAAGCAACTGCTGCCCAGCGAACCGCACTTCACGCCCACAGCTTGGGACCGACACGGCCTGCACGCACAACAGGCACGACGAAGGCCCGGATCCCAAGGGATCCGGGCCTTCGTCTTTTCAGTAGCGGGGACAGGATTTGAACCTGCGACCTCTGGGTTATGAGCCCAGCGAGCTACCGAGCTGCTCCACCCCGCGTCGTTGTGTTCAAACCGTACCACGACGCGGGGTGGACTCTTCTCAGCTGCCCTGGTCGGAGCCCTTCTCGGCCCCTTCGGCCGCATCCGGCTTCCTCGCCGGATCCGCCGTGTCCGCGTCCGCCGGCTTATCGGCGCTCGCGGGCTCGGCCGAGCTGTCCGGCTTGGCGTCGCCCGCCGGCTTCTCGGAACCGTCGGCCTTGTCCCCCTCGCTGCCCGCCTTGGGCTGCGCGGCGGCGGCTCGCTCCAAGGCGTCCTGAAGGGCCTCCTGGGCCTTGCCGTAGGCCGGCCAGTCCTGCTCCTGCAGCGCCTTCTCACCGTCGGAGTACGCCTTCTGGGCGTCCGCGATGGCCTTCTTGAGCGCTGCACTGCCGGTGGCCGGGGGCTCATCGGTCTCGCCCGGCGGCTCATCGGTATCGGGCGGTGTCGTGACCCCGTCGTCCTCGACCCCGAAGACGGCGTTGAGCGCCTCCCCGAGGCTGTTCTCGAAGACGATCTTCGAACCGTACGAGGCGGCCACCTTGCGCAGCAGCGGGTAGTTCTGGTTGCCACCGCGCGTGTAGACCGGCTCGATATAGAGGAAACCGCCCTCCAGCGGCACCGTCAGAAGGTTGCCGTACTCGATGTCCGAGTCGGTGCCCTTGAGGTTCCTCACGAACTCGGCGACGTCGTCGTTGCCGTTGAGCTCACTCTGTACCTGGCCCGGGCCCTTCACGGTGGAGGTGACCCGCAGCAGCCGCATCTCGCCGTAGTCCTTGCTGGCCGCGTCTGCGTTCACCGCCATGAAGGCACCCAGGTTGGGGCGCCCTCGGGGAGTGAAGGTGGTGGTCAGCGAGAACTGCTGCTCGTCCTGGCCCGGCATCTTCATGCTCAGGTAGTACGGCGGGACGGAGCCGGGCTCCTTGTTGGTCGGGTCGTCCGGCACCTGCCATGCGTCACTGCCGCTGTAGAACTGCGCGGGGTCCTCGACGTGATAGCGGGTGAGCAGCTCGCGCTGGACCTTGAAGAGGTCCTGCGGATACCGCAGGTGGTCCATGAGCTCCTGCGGAATCTCCCCGCGGGACTCGACCGTCCCCGGGAACGCCTTGCGCCAGGTCTTGAGGACCGGGTCCTTGGTGTCCCACTCGTAGAGCTTGACCTTGCCGTCATAGGCGTCGACGGTGGCCTTCACCGAGTTGCGGATGTAGTTGACCTGGTTCTGCTGGGCGACGACCGCGCGCTGGTTGGTGGTCAGCGAGTCGGCCGTGGTGTCGCCGAGCGTGGTCCGGGACGCGTACGGGTAGCCGTTGCTCGTGGTGTACGCGTCGACGATCCACTGGATCCGGCCGTCGACGACCGCCGGGTAGGCGTCGCCGTCGATGGTCAGCCACGGGGCGACCGCCTCGACGCGCTCCTTGGGCGTGCGGTTGTACAGGATCCGCGAGCCCTCACCGATGGCTCCCGAGTACATGATCTGCGGCTCGCTGAAGGAGACCGCGTACGCGGCACGGTTGAAGGTGTTGGAGAGACTGACCCCGCTGTCGCCCTTGTAGCTGGTGGTCTTCTCGCCGTCCTCCTCGTAGTCGAGCTCCTTCTGGGGGCCGCCGACGATGGAGTACTGCTGGGTGTTCTCGCCGTAGTAGATCCGCTGCTCGTACTTGTCGAACTCACCGGTGGTCGGCAGCCCCGACTCGGTGAAATCCGGGGATCCCGACGGGTTCGTCCCGGTGGTGGTGCCCCGGGCCGCGATGGCTCCGTAGCCGTGGGTGTACGTGAAGTGGTCGTTGATCCAGTTCCGCTTGGGCAGGCCCTGGATGTTCAGCTCACGCAGACCGATGACGGTGTCCTGCTCCTTGCCGTCCTTGTCCTTGTAGCGGTCGACGTCCAGCGTCTTGGGGAACTGGTAGTAGTTCCTCCGCTGCTGGAGCTGCTGGAAGGCCGGGGAGACGACGTTGGGGTCCATCACCCGGTAGCTGGCGGCCGTGTTGGCCGCCGCCCGCAGCTTGCTGTCGTCCTCCGTCGTCGCCTGGCCCTCGTAGTCGTCCACCGTGGCGTCATCGATGTCGTACGCGTCGCGTGTGGCATCGATGTTCTTCTGGATGAACTCCGCTTCCTTGGCCTGCTCGTTCGGCTGGACCTGGAACTTCTGCACGATCGCCGGGTAGAGCCCGCCGATCAGGATCGCCGAGAGCACCATCAGGCCGAAGCCGATGACCGGGAGCTGCCAGGTGCGGCGCCACAGCGTCGCGAAGAACAGCACGGCGCAGATGGCCGCGATGCAGAACAGGATGGTCTTCGCCGGGAGGTAGGCGTTGGCGTCGACGTACCGCAGGCCCGTCCAGTTGTCCGCGGCCTTGAAGTCACTGGACTTCACCGCCAGCCCGTACCGGTCGAGCCAGTACGCCACGGCCTTCAGGGAGACGAAGATGCCCAGCAGCACCGAGAGGTGGCCGGTGGCCGCCCCGGTGGCACGGGCGCCGGGGCTGGTGATGCGCAGCCCGCCGTACAGATAGTGGGTCAGCGCGGCGGCGATCAGCGAGAGCACGGTCGCCGCGAAGCCGAAGCCCAGAAGGAAGCGGTAGAACGGCAGGTCGAAGGCGAAGAAGGCGACGTCCAGCCCGAACTGGGGGTCCTTCTGGTTGAACGGCACGCCGTTGACGTACAGCAGCCATGTGCGCCACTGACCGGAGGCGGAAGCTCCGCCGATCAGTGCGACGAGCGCCGTGACGGCGAGCAGCACCCACTTCTTGTAGGGGGCGATGCTCATCCGGTAGCGGTCCAGGCTCTGCTGCTCCAGAGACATCGCGCTCAGCGGCGGCCTGAGCCGGTGCGCGAGCCAGATGTTCACACCGATGGCGATCGCCATCAGCAGTCCGAAGACGAGGAACAGCCCGATCTTGGTCCACAGGGTGGTGGTGAAGACGGATGAATACGCGACCGACCTGTACCAGAGCCAGTCCGTCCAGAACCCGGCGAACATGACGAAGGCCATGGCGAGAACCGCCAGGACGCCCAAAGTCATGAGCAGGGTACGGGCGCGCCGGGACGGGCGGCCGACTCTGATCCGTGGCCCGGTCGGGCCTCCGCCGCGGTCCGGCATCTGGAAAGCCAACGTGCGCACCTCGTAGTTCGCGGTCGTGTGGACAGGCCCAGCGATCCTGGAACCCACCTATGCAACTTACTGAGGCTTTACCTAGTTCCCGTTCCCGGGGCGGAAGGAGGCAGGATATTGCCCATGCCCAACGTTTCCCCCGCAGGACCCCCGATGGCCGCGAGTCCGCTCACCGTCGCCGTCCTCGAAATCGACGCCTATGCCTCCAACCTCGGCTGGGACCAGCCCGCCCGGCTGTTCGCCCTGGTCGACACCGCACAGCTGCGGGTCCAGGAGCCCTCTCTCGCCGCTCAGCTGGGCCTTGAGGATCCCAGCTCCTCCGTCGCCGCGCTCACCCCGATCGAGCAGGACGAACTTCCGCCGGGCACCGCGCTCGACGACTTCCTCGGCACGATCGCCTGGCCCGACGCCGTGGTCGGCTGCGCCATGACGGTGGAACGGCTGATGCTGCCGCCGTCCGCCGAGGCCTCCGTGCCGGACGGTCTGAACGACAAGCAGCTGACCCAGTGGGTCGCCAAGCACCCCGACCGGCAGGAGGTACGGATGACCGTGGCCGTCCTGCGGGACGGGGCCCGCGAGTCCGCCGTACGGCTGCGCGAGAAGGACTCCCCCACCGAGGTGCTGACCGGCGCCGGTCTGGTGCCCGGCCTCGCCGAGGCGCTGGCGGCGACGTTCGAGTCCTGATCGGGCCGCTGCCCGGGGCCGTCGTACGGTTCCCGGGCGGCGCGGCCGTCAGCCGGTCGAGCAGCTCGGCAGACCCGCGGTCTTCCCCGTACGGATCTGCTCCATCGACTTCGTGGCGTCCTCGATGGTCTTGACCCGCACCAGGGTGAGCCCGTCAGGCGTGTCGGCGGCGGCCGACGCGCAGTTGTCGTCGGGCGTGAGGAAGTAGCGGGCGCCGGCGTTCCGGGCGCCGACCAGCTTCATGTTGATGCCGCCGATCGGTCCGACCGTGCCCGCGTCGTCGATGGTGCCGGTGCCCGCGACGAACTTGCCGCCGGTCAGGTCACCCGGGGTGAGCTTGTCGATGATGCCGAGGGAGAACATCAGCCCGGCGCTCGGCCCACCGACGTCCGCGAGCTTGATGTCGATCTCGAACGGGAACGTGTGGTCCGTCCCGGCCCTGATCCCGACGATCGCCCGGTCCTTCCCGCCCTCCTCGCCGTCGCCCTCGGCGGCGGGGGCCTTCGCGGTCCTGATGGTGATCTCCTCGCCGCCCTCGGGGGCGCGCCCGGCCTTCTCGGCCGCGGCGGCGGTCTTCGCCGGGATGATGGTGAAGGTGACGTCTTCGCCGGGCTGGTGCTTGGTGACGAGCTTCGCGACGTCGCCGGGCTCCTTGACCACGGTGCCGTCGACGGCCTTGATGACGTCGCCCGCGTGCAGCTTGTCCTCGGAGGGGCTGTCCTTGACCACCGTGGAGACCACGACCTGGGTGGCGACCGGGAGGTCCAGCTCCTTCAGGGCGGCCACCTTGGCGCTCTCCTGGGACTGGCTGAACTCCTCGGCGTTCTCCTGGGTGGACTGCTCCTCGGTCTTGCCGTCCGGGTAGAGCGTGTCGTGCGGCACCACGACGCTGTCGTGGGCCAGCCAGCCGTAGACGGCCTCGAAGATGTTCATCCGGTAGTCCGCCCCGGTGACGCGGACCGTCGTCATGTTGAGGTGCCCGGATGCCGGGTACGTCTTGCGACCGGAGATCTGCAGGACGGGCTCGCCACGCGCGTCGCCCAGCGTGTTCACCGTCGGTCCGGGGGACATCTCCGAATACGGCACTTTGATCAGCACGCCTGCGCAGAGCAGCGCGATGAGGACGAGGGCGGAGGCGAGCATCGTCGCGGTGCTGCGTGGCATGGAACGACAGTACGGGAAGGGCCTGTCAGTGCACCGCCGGGGCCGGTCCGTACGAGGAGACCGGAACGCGGCGGAAGGTGGTCACGCGGCGTGCGTCGGTCTTCAGAGAGCCCCGGAACCGGAGTGCGATTTCTCCATCGCGTCACGGAACCTGGCGTAGCCGGCGAGTTCGGTGACATCGCCGGTCGTGCGATTGCGGGCAGCCCAACTCGCCCATATCGCACCACCGACAGCAGCGAAAAGTGGAATCAACAGCCAAGCGAGTGCCGCCATCACGACCTCCCTACCCCATGAGCGACCGGATGCCCGATCAGCAGATTAACGATCCGGAAGACCAACGCTCATGGCGGGGGTGCGGTTACGCAAATCGGGGCTGATGCGCCCCGGTCCGGTTTGCGCTCAGCAGGCTCCGACCCACTCCTCCGTGCCGTCCGAGAAGCGCTGGTGTTTCCAGATCGGAACCTCGTGCTTGAGGTCGTCGATGAGCTTGCGGCAGGCGTCGAAGGCCTCGGCGCGGTGCGGGCAGGCGACGGCGACGACCACGGCCAGGTCGCCCACCTCCAGTTCACCCACTCGGTGGACGGCCGCCAGTGCGCGGACCGGGTGGTCGGCGACGACCTTCTCCGCCACTCGGCGCAGTTCGTCCTCGGCCGAGGGGTGACAGGAATAGCCGAGCGCGCCGACGTCCTGTCCCGCGTCGTGGTTGCGCACGGTGCCGACGAAGAGCGCGATGCCGCCCGCCGCGTCGTCGCCGACCGCGCGGAAGACCTCGTCGACGGAGAGCGGGGTGTCCCGGATCGCCAGCAGCCGGATGGGGTCGGCCGCCGCGTGCTCGCCGGGATGGTCGTGGGTGGGTGCCATGCTCCCATCGTGCCGTACGGCTCCGACATCCCGGAATTGCCTGTTCTTCCGGCGGCCGGCCGGCCGGTTTGGAGCCTCCTACAGGGCCTCGGGCGAGGTTGAGCGGTCAGATGCGGCGGCGGGCCTTGCGGGCGCGGCGCACCACGGCGGCCGCGCCGAGCAGGGCGACCGTCGCTCCGGCGGCTCCGGCGGCGGTGGCGTCCTTACGGCCGAGGCGGCGCCCGGCGAGCGTGTGGCGGCCCTCGACCTCTTCGAGGAGGGCTCCGAGCACCTCCTCGTTCGTCCATTTCGGCCGCCAGCCCACGTCGTGCAGCCTGCTGACGCTGACCACCCAGGGGTGCATCGTGTACGCCAGGTCACCGGCCGGGGACGGGGTGAGGCCGATCCGGTGCAGCCGGGCGGCGGCCCCGAGCGCGACGGCGGAGGGCAGCTCCATCCGGCGCACACCGCTGAGCTCCTCGACCTCCTCCTGCTCCAGCCAGCCGTCGCAGCCGACCGCGAACTCGCCGTCGATCTTCTCCAGGGCGGCGTACTCCAGCGCCGTCACCAGGTCCTCGACGTGGCAGAACTGCCAGGTGGGGCGCGATCCGGCGACGACCAGAAGGCGCGGGGACTCGAAGTAGCGGGTCAGGGCGGTGTCGGTGCCGCCGACCAGGACGGTGGGGCGCACGACGGTGACATTGAGCCCGGGGTGTGCGCGCGGGGCCCGGCGGCCGAGCCGCTCGATCTCCAGAAGGTCGCCGACGCCGGTGGCCTCGGCGGTGGCACGCAGTTCGGCGTCCTCGGAGAGCGGCACATCGTTGTCGGCGAGCGCCCCGTAGACCATCGCCGAGGTGCACAGCACGACCCGGTGGACCCCGACGGCCGCCGCGGCGGTGAGCACGGTCTGAGTGCCGCGTACGTTGTACGCGGTGCGGGCGGCGGCGTCGGTCTCCAGGTCGAGATCGAGGGCCAGGTGGACGACGACGTCCGCGCCGCGCAGCTTCTCGGCGATCGCGGGATCCCGTACGTCCAGGATGTGCCAGGTCGCTTCGGGGACCTCTCCCCGGCGCTCGTCGATCGCGATGACCTGCTTGATCGCGTCGGATGCGGCGAGGTGGGCGGTCAGCAGTTCGCCGATGCCGGTGGCGGCGCCGGTGACCGCGACGACGGGGCCCCGGTTTCTGGGGGTCCTGGGGCGTTTCGTCTCGGGTGTGCTCTCGGGCGAGGGGTCGGTCAGGTTTCGCGCTGCGCGAACCTGCGGATCTGGGGAACTCACCGGGCGTCTCCAGCGGTTGTCTTCAGTACGTACCCGAATGACGCGTACGTACCAGGTGGCGTCCATCCTGCCGCAGGCCGGGAGTCGGCGGAGCACTGAGGCCCGAAGCGGGCGTGGTGTCTACGCTGGATGGTGATGTCGGGCAGTCGCCGTCGGTTCGAGCCGGCGGCCCTACGAGCCGAGGAAACCCGTGAGTGACACCCCATTCGGATTCGGCCTTCCGCCGGAGGAGCCGGAGAACGGCGACGAGGGCAAGAAGAAGGACCCCACCGAAGGTGGGCAGAGCGCGGGCGGGCCCGGGGGCCCGTTCGGATTCGGACCGGGAGCGGGCGGGGACAACCCGTTCGCCGCAATGTTCGGCTCGATGAATCCGAACGATCTCGGCGCCGCCTTCCAGCAGCTCGGTCAGATGCTGAGCTACGAGGGCGGTCCCGTGAACTGGGACATGGCCAAGCAGATCGCCCGCCAGACGGTCTCGCAGGGCGCCCCGGACGGCTCCAAGGACGCCAGTGTGGGCCCGTCCGAGCGCACGGCGGTCGACGAGGCGCTGCGGCTGGCGGACCTGTGGCTGGACGGCGTGACGTCGATGCCGTCCGGTTCGGTCTCCACCGTGGCGTGGAGCCGCGCGGAGTGGGTCGAGGCCTCGCTGCCGGCCTGGCAGCAGCTGGTCGACCCGGTGGCCGAGCGGGTGGGCCTGGCGATGGGCGATGTGCTGCCCGAGGAGATGCAGGCCATGGCGGGCCCGCTGATCGGCATGATGCGGTCGATGGGTGGCGCCATGTTCGGCCAGCAGATCGGGCAGGCCGTGGGCGTGCTGGCCGGTGAGGTGGTCGGTTCCACCGACATCGGGCTGCCACTGGGGCCGGCGGGCAAGGCCGCGCTGCTCCCGCTGAACGTGGAGAAGTTCGGCAAGGACCTCAGCGTCCCGCAGGACGAGGTCCGGCTCTATCTGGCCCTGCGCGAGGCCGCTCACCAGCGGCTCTTCGCCCATGTGCCGTGGCTGCGGTCGCATCTGTTCGGCGCCGTCGAGGCGTACGCCCGCGGCATCAAGGTCGACACCAGCAAGCTGGAGGACGTCGTCGGCCAGTTCGACCCCTCACAGCCGGAGCAGTTGCAGGACGCCCTTCAGCAGGGCATGTTCCAGCCGGAGGACACGCCCGAGCAGAAGGCGTCGCTGGCTCGTCTGGAGACGGCTCTCGCGCTGGTGGAGGGCTGGGTGGACGCGGTGGTCCACGAGGCCGCGAAGTCCCGGCTGACCTCGTCCGACGCGCTGCGCGAGACGATGCGCCGGCGTCGTGCCTCCGGTGGGCCGGCCGAGCAGACGTTCGCCACGCTCATCGGTCTCCAGCTGCGCCCGCGCCGGCTCCGGGACGCCTCGCGCCTGTGGGCCTCGCTCACGGACGCCCGGGGTCTGGAGGGCCGGGACGCGCTCTGGGCCCACCCGGACATGCTGCCGACGGCCCACGACCTGGACGACCCGGACGGCTTCGTCCATCACGAGCAGGCCGACTTCTCCGAGCTGGACAAGATGCTCGGCGAGGCGGCGAAGGGCTCGCGGAAGCCCGAGGCGGAGGACGAGCCGAAGCCGAAGCCCGTCGAGGGCAAGGACGACGGCAAGGACGAAGGCGACGACGAGGGCACGAGCGAGGGCAAGGACGGCCGCGACCAGTGACCCTGCGCGACGACGCCGTTCTCGTACTGAAGGGCTATGCCCCCGGGGACGAGGCCGGTGATCAGGCGGAGCTGCGTCAGGCCTACCTGGATCACCTGGCACAGCACGACGACGGCATGTGGAAGGCGTGCGGGGCCGGGCATGTCACGGCCAGCGCCCTGGTGATCGATCCGGAGCGGGAGAGGGTTCTGCTGACCCTGCACCGGAAGCTGCGGATGTGGCTCCAGATGGGCGGCCACTGCGAGGAGCGGGACGTCTCCCTGGAGGCGGCGGCGCTCCGCGAGGCGACGGAGGAGTCCGGCGTCACGGGGCTCACCCTGCTGCCCGGCGGACCGGTCCGGCTGGACCGACACCCGATTCCGTCTCCCTGTAACTGGCACCTCGATGTGCAGTACGCCGCGCTGGCCCCGGCCGGAGCGGCGGAGCGGATCAGCGAGGAGTCCCTGGAGCTGCGCTGGTTCGGCTACGCGGACGTGCCGGGGGTGGCCGACGCGTCCGTAGTACGCCTGCTGGAGGCGACGCGGTCCCGGTTGTAGCGGCAGGCCGCGTGGATGTGCGTAAGGGGCGGCCTCTGGGAGGCCGCCCCTTACCGCTGTGGCTCGCTAGTGCCGGTCAGTTCCAGGCGTTGTTCTGGTTCTGGCCGTGGGAACCCTGCTGGCCCACGCCGAACTGGGCGCGGGCGCCCTGGCCGATCTGGGCGTTCTGCGGGGGCATGACCTCGCTCGGCTGGACCAGGGCGAAGCCCTGGCCGAGGAAGCTCAGCTCCCAGCCCTCTCCGGTGTTGCCGCGGCGCCTGAAGACACCCGAGGAGTGCGTCTGGGCCTGCATCTGCACGCGCAGGGAGCTGGACCAGGCGACGATCGCGTCGGCGTCGGCGTTGACGTACTTCTCGGGCGTGACCTGCATCATCAGGGGCTGGCCCGAGGTCATGAGGGCGACCTTGCCCGAGCCGGAGATGTTGAGCTGGTACTTGCCGCTGCCGGAGATCCCGTACTGGCTGTCCACCGCGATGACCTCGGTGTGCAGCGCGGAGTCGAGCGCGAGGACGTAGGAGCTGTCCACGGTCATCCCCTCGCGGTCGACGTCCACGACGTGGATGTACTGCGCGAGGTTGGCGAGGTAGACGGTGCCCTGGCCGGACACGCGCATCAGGTCGAGGCCCTCGCCGGTGTTCGCGCGGGCGCGGCGCTGGCCCTGGGACTGGTATTCCCCGTCGAAGTCCATCAGGCCCTGGTAGGCGACCATGGCGCCCTTGCGGGCGAGGACGTCGTCGTGGCCGGTCAGCGAGACCCGCAGGAGCTGCGGGTTCTGGATCGCGTAACGGTCCTGGGTCTGCTGCTCGGTGTGGCTGAAAAGCGGACTCTGCATGGTGTGTTCTCCCTCCCCGTCAGTTCCGGATCCGCAGCCGGTCCGTGCTGTCCTCGCTCGGCTGGACGACCACGATGCCCTGGCCGGAGAAGGCCATCTGGTACGCCTCGCCGCTGCCGCGGCCGATCAGCGAGCCGGCCTTGAAGCTCCGCTTGCCCTTCACCTTGAGGTTCGGGGACCAGGCGACGAGCGCGTCCGGGTCGACGTACGTCTCGTCCTCGCCGCGTCCGCAGTCGACGACGATCGGGGTGCCGCGCGAGGTGATGGCGACCCATCCGGTGCCCTGGACGACGACGTTCCACAGGCCCTGGCCGGCGAACTTGGCGAGCCCCTTGACCTTCTCGACACCCCAGGTGAGGTGGGCGTCGAACGCGAGGAGGTTGGTGCCGTTGACGGAGATGGAGTCGTTGTCGAGGTTGATGACGACCACGTCGGCGCCGTAGTCGGCGAGGTAGAGCAGTCCGTCGCCGGAGCACTTCATGACGGGCGCGCCCTCGCCGGTGATCCACTGGGAGGCGATCTGCCGGGCGGCGGGCGGGTTGGGCTCGTACTGGATGAAGCCCTCGTACGCCACCATCGAGCCGGTGCGCGCGAAGAGGTCCTGCCCGGAGGCCATGGCGACCTTGAGCATGGTCTTGCCGTGGTTCTCCATACGGGCCGTGACAGGGGTCGGGGCGAAGCCCGCGAGTTGCTGGTTCATGACGGGCTCCCTCAGACCTCGTAGGGCTGGACGACGATGAAGTTGCCGGGGGCTCCCCGGAACTGGAGGTTCACGGTCTCGCCGCTGTGTCCGGGGTACGCGTTGCGGCGCAGCCGGACCTGGGTGGAGACGATCACCTGGGAGGCGGCCGACCAGGCGACCACCGCGTTGCAGTCGGCGAACGTGGTGGGCGTGACCGGCAGGACGACCGGGGTGCCGTGGGTCTTCACGATCACGGTGCCGGTGCCCTGGAACTGCATGGTGAACAGGGCCCCGCCGGGGATGCCGTGCCCTTCGACCCTGCGGACCTCGTACTGGAGGGACTCGTCGAACGCGAGGACGCTCTCGGCGGAGACGCAGATGGCATCGCCCTGCAGCTCGATCGGGTGCAGGTGCGAACCCTCCTCGGCGAGGAAGACCTGGCCGCGGCCGGTGCAGCGCATCAGCTGCATTTCCTGGCCGGTGGCATTGCCCACGGCGCGGCCGACGAACCCTGCGCTCTTGTAGCCGAAGTCCACCTTGCCCTGGTACATCACCATGCTGCCCTGGCGGGCCAGGACCCCGGCTCCGCCCATGGTCAGGTCGACCCGCATGAGCTGCTGGTTCTGCGGGGTCCAGCGCTGCCCGGTCGCGGTCTCCTTGTACGGCTGCAGAGCCGCCTGGAGACCCGCGCCCGTGGCCGGTACTCCTTGGGGCACGCCCTGCGGGGCACCCGGCGGCATGCCGACGGGGGGCTGCTGGCCGTACGGGGCCGGCGCGGGCTGACCGTAGGGAGCGGGGGCCTGCTGGCCGAAGGGAGCGGCGGGCGGCGCGCCCTGGCCGGGGACCTGGCCGAACTGGGGCTGCTGGGGCTGGTGCGGCTGCTGGGGTTGGCCGTACGGGGACGGTCCCTGGGGCGGCTGCGGCGTCTGGGGAGCCAGCGGGGCCGCGATCGTCGGCGCCGCGTGCATCGGCTGCTGCGGTGCGGGCGGCGGCGTGGGCGCGGACGGGGCGCCGAAGGCCGGTGCGGGCTGCGGGGCCGGGGCCGCGGGCGGCGCGCCGAAGGCGGGGGGCGCTGCGGCCTGGGCCGGCGGGGCGAATCCCGGGGCGGCGGCCGGTGCGGCGGCGGGCGGCGCCTCTTCCTCGGCGACCTCGCCCCCGAAGTTCTTCAGGAGCGCGTCGAGACCGCCGTCGAAGCCCTGGCCCACGGCGGCGAAGCGCCAGACGTCCTTCAGGTAGAAGTCACCGAGCATCACGGCGCGCTCGGTGGTGAACTCCGAGCCGGTGAAGGCGTACCTCACCACTTCCTCGCCGCCCGCCACGATCCGGATGTATCCCGGACCGATCTGGGACATCTGCCCGGAACCGTCGAGCGTCGCGGTGAAGGAGAGCTTCTGGATGGCCGCCGGAATGCGGTCGAGCGTGACGCGGAAGGACTCGGTGTCACCGGACTGCGCACCGAGGAGCTGAATGGACTCCTCGGGCGATTTCGGCTGATTGAAGAAGATGAAGTACCGGTCGTCGGAGAGCTGCTCATGGGCGTCGAGGCCGAAGCAGCTGATGTCGAAAGTCAGCCCCGGGGCCGCGATCTGCACGCCTACGTACAGATCCGTCCCTGGCGTGAGATCACTGATCTTGGCCTTGTGGCCGCGTTGGAATTCCCTGGCCATGCGTAACGACCGTCCCCCATCCCGAAGGTAAATGCGTCGCGTCAGGCTAACCGCAAACGACGACATCGGACCAAGCCGGTACAGACCCGGTACAGAATCGGCGAACGCGGCCGGCCCCGGTCACTCCTCGCGGGCGGCGGGCAGGTGGGGCAGCCGGTCGGCCGCCACCACGCCCTCCAGATACCCACGGGCGCGCTCGGTGCGCGGATACGCCTCCAGCAGCCGCCAGAACCCCGGACCGTGTCCGGGAACGAGCAGATGTGCCAGCTCGTGGAGGAGCACGTAGTCCACCACGTACTCCGGCATGCCCTGGAGCCGGTGCGAGAGCCTGATGCTGCCCTCGGCAGGAGTGCACGAGCCCCAGCGGGTGTTCTGGTTGGTCACCCAGCGCACCGAGACGGGCCTGGCACGACCGTCGAAATACTGGGCCGACAGCCGTACGGCACGCTCCGCGAGTTCGGTGTCGCCCAGGACGCGCTTGTTCTCCTGGGCGGCGAGCTTGTCCAGCATCACGCCCACCCAGCGCCGTTCCTCCGCCTCCGACATCCGGGCGGGGATGAGCACGATCGTGCGGTCGCCCTCGCGGTACGCGGAGACCGACTTCCGGCGCCGGGTGCTCCTGCGGACCTCGACCGCGCTCGTCGCCGAAGCGCGGGCCGGATGGGCTGCCGCGCTGCGCTGATGGCTACCGGCGCTGGGCACGGGGTTCTCCCCGGCGAAGCCGGACGACGGGTCGGCGGGCACGCCACGACGTTACCCGCTGTCCGTGGGGGAAGTCCCGCCCCCGGGAACGGTTCGCGGCGATCCGCACCACGGCACGCACCACGGCACGCACCATGCGAACGACCACACGCTTGAACGACCAAGGGATTGAACGACTAATGACCTGTGCCTGTGGACAACTCCGGGCACGGCTCGGCGCGAGCCCGCATTCTGACTGAGGTCCCGCGGAAAGATCCGTGGATCAACCGGTCTGCGAGCACAGCTGTGCCCGCGACACCGCTCGGGGGGAGAAATCATGTATCCGATGCTGAAGCCCGCACTGCGCCGCGCCTGGCGCGGACGGAACACCGTGCAATTCGGTGTGACACCCGCACATGCCGTGACGCTCGGACCGGTGGACCTCGCCACGGGGAGCTTTCTGGAACTGCTCGACGGCACGCGAGGACTGCCGCTGCTGCACGAGGAGGCCCGCGCCCTGGACCTGTCGGAACGTCATGTGGACACCCTGCTGAAACGGTTGGCGGAGGCCGGGCTCCTGGACGACCCGAGGTCGGCCGGTCCGGTAGCCGATGTCCTGTGCCGTCGAGCCGAGGTGATGGACCGCCAGCGTCCTGATGTGGCCTCCCTGTCGGTCGTCCGTCCCGAGCCGGGCGGCGGCACTCTCCGGATGGCGGCCCGGCGGGCGATGCGGGTCCAGGTTCGGGGAGCGGGCCGGGTCGGGGCGTCCATCGCCTCGGTGCTGGCGGGTGCCGGAGTGGGGCACGTGGAAGTGCTCGACGGGGGCCGGGCCGAGCACTGGGACGTGGCGCCCGGGGGGCTCCCCCCGGCATCCGTGGGGGAACGGCGCGACGTGGCGGCCCGCCGGCTCGTCCGCCGGTGCGCGCCCGGGCCGGCCCCCCGTCGGGCGAGGACGGACGGAGCGGCGGCGGACCTGCCGGGGAGCGCCGGGCAGCCCGGGCTGTCCCTGATCGTCGTCGCTCCCCGGGACGGCCTCGCGGTGTACGCGCCCGTCGCGGACACGGCCGGTCCCTGGATCGCGTCGGGCACTCCCCATCTCTACGCGGGTGTGATCGAGGCCACCGGGGTGGTCGGGCCTCTCGTCCTGCCCGGGGGCACCGGGTGCGCGGGCTGCCTGGAGCTGCACCGCGCGGACCGGGATCCGCAGTGGCCCCGGATGCTGGCGCAGTGGCGTTCCGGGCGGCGGGGAGCGGTGCCCGCCTGCGATCTGGGGCTCGCGACGGCGGTCGCCGGTCTCGCCGCGGCACATGCCCTGGCCTTTCTGGACGGGGACCTCCCTGCGTGTACCGGAGCTCGATGGGAGGCCGCTCTGCCCTTGCTGGACTGGCGTTCCGAGCCGATCGGCCCGCATGCGGACTGCTCCTGCGGGGCGGCCGGGGGCGCTACGAGGGAACGGCCCTCCGGTGCTCTTCCGGCGCAGGACACAATGGCGGGGTGACCGCCGTCGCCGGAGAGACACCAGAGGCACGAGCGGCACGGCAGTCTGGGAACTGGAGGGGCACATGTCTGATCTTCCCCGGAAGGCGGTTACGCGTACGGCCAAGCTGGCCGCGCTTCCGCTCGGCTTCGCCGGCCGTGCCACATGGGGTCTGGGCAAGCGGATCGGCGGAAAGTCGGCCGAGCTGGTCGCCCGTGAGGTGCAGCAGCGCACGGCGGACCAGCTGTTCAAGACCCTGGGTGAGCTGAAGGGCGGGGCCATGAAGCTGGGCCAGGCCCTCTCCGTTTTCGAGTCGGCCCTGCCCGAGGAGGTCGCCGGCCCGTATCGGGCCGCGCTGACCAAGCTCCAGGAGGCCGCGCCGCCGCTGCCCGCGCGCACGGTCCACGGGGTTCTCGCGACACGGATCGGGGAGGACTGGCGGGAGTATTTCCTGGAGTTCGAGGACACGCCGGCGGCTGCCGCCTCGATCGGGCAGGTGCACCGGGCGGTGTGGCACGACGGCCGCGAGGTCGCGGTGAAGGTGCAGTATCCCGGCGCGGGCGAGGCGTTGCTCTCCGACCTCGCCCAGCTCAGCCGCTTCGCCCGGCTGCTCGGCCCGCTGGTCCCGGGGATGGACGTCAAGCCGCTGATCAAGGAGCTGCGGGACCGGGTTTCGGAGGAACTGGACTACGAGCTGGAGGCCCGGGCGCAGCAGGAGCACGCGGCGGAGTTCGAGGATGACCCGGATGTGGTGGTCCCTCAAGTGGTGCACCAGTCCGACCAGGTGCTGGTGACGGAGTGGATCGACGGGATCCCGCTGTCCGAGGTCATCGCGGAGGGGACGGCGGAACAGCGGGATCGTGCGGGACAGTTGCTGGCCCGCTTCCTCTTCTCCGGTCCGGCGCGCACCGGCCTGCTGCACGCCGACCCGCACCCGGGCAACTTCCGGCTGCTGCCCCCGGCGGCGGAGAACGCGGAGCATACGGAGGACGCGGGGCTCCCGGAGGAGGACGGCGGTTCGATCGGGTCGTGGCGGCTGGGGGTGCTGGACTTCGGCACGGTCGACCGGCTGCCGGGCGGGCTGCCGCGGAACATCGGCGACTCCCTGCGGCTGACGCTGGAGGGCGACGCGGCGGGCGTGTACGGGCTGCTGCGCGAAGAGGGCTTCGTGAAGGAGTCGATCGACCTGGACCCGGACGCGGTGCTCGACTATCTGCTCCCGATCATCGAGCCCACGCAGGTGGAGGAGTTCACCTTCAGCAGGGGCTGGATCCGTGAACAGGCGGCCCGGATAGCCGATCCGCGCTCCCCCGCCCACCAGCTCGGCCGGCAGCTGAATCTGCCGCCGTCCTACGTCCTCATACACCGGGTGACGCTCAGCACGATCGGGGTGCTGTGCCAGCTGGGCGCGACGGTCCGGCTGCGCGACGAGCTCGAGGCGTGGCTGCCGGGGTTCCTTGCGGAGGAAGCCGAGGACACCGAGGTGGAGGGGACGGGGTACGCCGAGGAGGAGGGGGAGCCGGAGGGGGAGCCCGTCCAGGCGTAGGAGAGGCCAGGGCCTCGGTCACCACCAGAGTGAGTCGAGGCGGCTCTCGATCGCGCGGATGTGGAGGCGGGCGCAGCCCTCGCAGAAGAGGAGACGGCGTCCGTCCTCCACGGAACAGAGCCAGGTCGGAGGGGCTGTGTCGCCGTCGGCGGCGGTGCCGCAGCGGGCGCACACCACGCGGTGCTCGGCGGGTTGTTCGGGGGGATGGGTCTCCTCGTCCACCTCCTGACGATATCCCCGGGACCGGATGGGCGGCGGTACAACGCACCGCGGGGCCGTCCGTGTCCGGACGGCCCCGCGGTGAGGTGGTGGGTGCACGGTCAGTGCATGACCGCCATGGCCAGCGCGCGGCGGGCGCGCAGTGAGGCGCGCTCCGCTCGGCGCTGCATCCGGCGGGCGGCGATCAGGCGGACCGACTGGCGGTCCTCCTGGGCCTCCCGCAGGCGGTCGCGCATATGCGCACGCGCCATGGCTTCTGGGATGAGTTGCATTTCGCGGGTCCTGTTCTGACGCGAGTCGTTCGCGCCGATGATGGTGACGTCGGGGGTGGCGGAGCCGACGGGCTCCTTCGTGGGGGTGATCATCGGTGCCTGATTCCGGGGGTCATGGGTCTGGGGACGGTCGATCGTTCCGAGGCGGAGCCTGCGTGTGGGGGCGGGGACCCCACAGGTCGCGGTCACGCTGCGACCGGGTTCTTGCGCGGACGGCCACGCGGACGCTTGCGGGCCACGACGACGCCCTGGACGAAGAGCTCGCCGCCCCAGACACCCCACGGCTCGCGGCGGTCCTTCGCCCCGGCGAGGCAGGCCTCGACGAGCGGGCAGGTGCGGCAGAGGGACTTGGCGTACTCGACGTCGGCGGGCGACTCGGCGAAGAAGACCTCCGGGTCGTAGGAACGGCAGGGGACGGGTACGCCGAGGTTCTCGATGGCGTCGTCGAGCGCGGTGAGCGTGGTGAGCGGGGTCAAGGCGGAGTCCTCCGTGGAGCCGGGCGGCGAGATCGGGGTGGAAAGCGGTACTGACGGGGCGTGCGTTTCGATGTGCACGGTGGGTGGTGTCCTCGTCTGGTCGTGCCGGCCTGTTGGCCGGTTGGCGGCTGCTGGTACCAGGTCCTGCTTGTCCCGAGGCTCCTTCGCTCCGTCCTGTCCGTTCGGACAAAACAAAAGGGCCGCGGATCCCGAGTGGGGTTCCGCGGCCCTGAAGGCGCCGGCCTGATGCTGGATCAGGCTGGATCGCTCCAGGGTTCAGGCCCACGGAAGGCCCACATCGTGTGGTGGTGCTGCGTCTGCTTCTCGGCTCCGGCACCGGCTGCCGCAAAGGCATAGGCCTGAGCCTGTGCTGCCTTCGCTACTGCTGCCGCCGGTGCCTCGATCGGTCGCTCATTACGCTCCCGCGTCACGGGGAGGCTCACCAGGGACAGCGGACGGACGGCGGAGACGCCGGACAGACCGGTGGCGCGAAGCGAGGCAACCGAGGAGCGGGTGAGGCCGAGCGAGCAGGCGGAGACGACCGAGAGATCGGTCATTTTCTGGGTTTCGATGATGCTGATCACTTCAATCGCCTCCTCTCGGCGTCTCAGGGGGACCGGCCGGGACCGGTCCTGCGTATTCGGATAAGTACAGCACGGAATCAGGGCTTCAGAGAAGTCGCTGTTCCCGTGGTTAAGAACCTATGGTGACGACTGGGGCGGGCGCAAACTATTTTCTGGACGAGTTTTCCTCAGGTCTCGTCCGCGCCCTCCTCGGGCTCACCATCAAGCGCCTCACCTGCGCAGATGGCCAGAACATCGGTGCCGAAGCGGCTCAACTTCCGGTTGCCGACGCCGGCGATGACGACCAGCTCGCCCTCGGTGGACGGCACGGCCTCGGCGATCGCCATGAGCGTCTTCTCGGTGAACACGCAGAAGTCCGGCTGCCCCAGCAGGGCCGCCTGGCCGGCACGCCAGTCGTAGAGCCGCCCGTAGAGCGCCTCGTCCATGTCCGATGGGCACTCCTCGCAGCGCATCAGCTTCATCTCGCCCGCGTCGGTGAGCGTGCGTCCGCAGACCCGGCAGCGCACCGGGCTCCTGGGCTTGCGCTCGACGGCCGGGGTCCGCTCGACGGCGGCCCGGCCGGTGCCCCGGTCGATCCCGCCGCCGCCGCCGGCACCGCTCCGCGCGCCCGAGGCCGTCGAGCCCGGGCGCAGCCCGTTCAGGAAGCGGGTCGGCCGCCGGCTCGCCCGGCCGCCGGGTGACCGGGACAGGGCCCAGGAGAGCGAGAGGTGGACGCGGGCGCGGGTGATTCCGACGTACATCAGGCGCCGCTCCTCCTCGACCTGCTCGTCGGTCTTGGCGTAGGCGATCGGCATCATGCCCTCGGTAAGGCCGACCAGGAACACGGCGTCCCATTCCAGGCCCTTCGCCGAGTGCAGCGAGGCCAGGGTCACCCCCTGGACCGTCGGGGCGTGCTGGGCGACGGCCCGCTCGTCCAGCTCACGGACCAGCTCGGTCAGGGTCGCCCCCGGTTTCGCCGTCTCGAAGTCCTCCGCGAGGCGCACCAGCGCGGCCAGCGACTCCCAGCGGTCGCGCACGGCTCCCGACCCGGCGGGCGGCCGGCTGGTCCAGCCCTTGGTGGAGAGCACCGCCCGCACCTGGGAGGCCAGGTCCTCCGCCCCGTCGAGGAGCGAGTCGTTGCCTCCGGCGCGGGCCGCGCCGCGCAGGGCGGTGCCCGCCTCGCGGACCTCGGCCCGCTCGAAGAACCGCTCGGCGCCGCGCAGCTGGTAGGGCACCCCGGCGTCCGCGAGTGCCTGCTCGTAGACCTCGGACTGGGAGTTGACGCGGTAGAGGACGGCGATCTCACCGGCCGGCACGCCCGCGGCGACGAGATCGCGGATCCGCCGGGCGGTGCCCTCGGCCTCGGTGGGCTCGTCGGAATACTCCGTGTAGACGGGCTCGGGCCCCTTGTCGCGCTGTGAGACCAGCTCCAGCCGGTGGTCGGCCGCCTTGCCGTGGGCCTGGCTCAGCAGGCCGTTGGCGAGGTGGACGACCTGAGGGGTGGAGCGGTAGTCCCGCACCAGCTTGACCACGGTCGCCCCGGGGTGGCGGGTGCGGAAGTTCAGCAGGTGGTCGGGGGTGGCCCCGGTGAAGGAGTAGATCGTCTGGCTGGCGTCGCCGACGACGCAGAGATCGTCCCGGTCCCCGACCCAGAGGTCGAGCAGCCGCTGCTGGAGCGGGCTCACGTCCTGGTACTCGTCGACGACGAAGTGCTGGTACTGACCGCGCACGTGCTCGGCGATGTCGCTCCGGTCCTGGAGGATGCCGACGGTGAGCAGCAGCACGTCCTCGAAGTCGATCACCGAGCGGTCGCGCTTGAGCTGTTCGTACGTGGAGTAGATCTGGGAGAGGACCGCCGGATCGCGGGGGGCGTCCCGCTGGGTCTTGGCGACGGCCGCCGGATAGTCGGCGGGGACGGTCTGGGTGACCTTGGCCCACTCGATCTCGCTGGTGACGTCCCGCAGCTCGTTGCGGTCGAGCCGGAGCTCGCAGCGGGCGGCGGCCTCGGCGACCAGCTGCACCTTCCGCTCCAGCAGCCGGGGCAGCTCGCCACCGACTGCTTTCGGCCAGAAGTACTGGAGCTGACGGAGGGCGGCGGAGTGGAAGGTCCGTGCCTGGACGCCGGTCGCGCCGAGCTGTCGCAGCCGGCCGCGCATCTCTCCGGCGGCCCGGTTGGTGAAGGTGACGGCGAGCACGGTGGCCGGCTGGAGGATGCCCGCACGCACCCCGTACGCGATGCGGTGCGTGATCGCGCGGGTCTTGCCCGTACCGGCTCCGGCCAGCACGCACACCGGTCCGTGCAGGGCCAGAGCCACCTCGCGCTGCTCGGGGTCGAGCCCGTCGAGCACGGCGTCCGGGGTCTCGGGAACCTGGGGGAAGAGGGTGGAGTGCGTTGCTGCTGTCACCCCGCCATGCTGCCAGGTCCCAGGGGGCGGATGCGGCGGTTGTCCACAGGGGTGAGGTATTCGTCGTACCGGCTACCGCGCCATGGGGGCCGGTACGGGGGCGTGGTGGGAATGGTGGCCGCGTCCCGTACGTTCCTTATCCATGCGGAAGGGCCGCCGACAGCGGCCTGGCCGCGAGTGACGCTGCCGGCCGCGCAGCGTACGGACGAGACGAAGGAGCGCCAGCGACATGGCGGGCACTGTGACGATGTACAGCACCACCTGGTGCGGCTACTGCCGTCGGCTGAAGAGCCAGATGGACCGCGAGGGCATCGCGTACAACGAGGTCAACATCGAGCACGACCCGGAGTCGGCCGCGTTCGTCGAGAAGGCGAATGGCGGAAACCAGACGGTCCCCACGCTGCTGATCGTGGCCCCCTCGGGCACCGAGTCGGTCATGACGAACCCGTCCCTCGCCCAGGTGAAGCAGGCGCTCGCCGCCTGATCCCGGCCGATGGACGACCGCCCGTCGCGCGTACGACTGCCCCCGGCACCGCCGGGGGCAGTCGTGTGTCCGGGGGTGCTCAGTCGGTCCGCTTCGCGCTGCCGGGCCTCGGGAGCGGCTTGCCGTACCAGAGCTCGATCAGGCGGGCCGCGATCGAGATGCCGAACGGGGGCATGACCTCGCCGGACTCGAAGGCGGCGGTGAGGTCCTCGCGGGAGAACCAGCGGGCCTCCTCGATCTCCTCGCCGTCGACGGTGATGTCGAAGGTGGTCGCCCGCGCCATGAAGCCGAGCATCAGGCTGGAGGGGAACGGCCAGGGCTGGCTGGCGATGTACTCGACCTCGCCGACGGTGACCCCGGCCTCCTCGTAGACCTCGCGGGCCACGGACTGTTCGATCGACTCCCCCGGCTCGACGAACCCGGCGAGCGTGGAGAAGCGGCCCTCCGGCCAGTGGACCTGGCGGCCCAGCAGGGCCCGGTCCTGGTCGTCGGTGACCAGCATGATGACCGCCGGGTCGGTGCGCGGGTAGTGCTCGGCGCCGCAGGCCTGGCAGCGGCGGATGTGACCGGCCGCCGCGATGACGGTGCGCTCGCCGCAGCGGGAGCAGAAGCGGTGCAGCCGCTGCCAGTTCTCCAGGGCGACGGCGTGCGCCATCAGGCCCGCGTCGCGGGGGCCGAGGAGAAGCCCCGCCTCGCGGAGCCCCGCGGGCCGGGCCGACTGGTCCATGCGGCCGGGCAGCGAGTCCTTCTGGAGCGCGAAGTAGCTGACGCCGTCCTCGTCGGTGCCGAGGAAATACCGGTGGGTCTCGGTGACCGGGGCCTCGAAGGCCTGGGTCATGACGATCTCGGTGCCCCCGTCGGGGGTGTCGTCGATCAGCACCTGCCCGCCGGAGACGACGAAGACGCGGGTCGTCGGGTGGCTCCACGCCACGGCCAGCCACGCCTCGTCGAGGCGGTGGTGTGCCGCGCGGTCGATGCCGCTCGGCGCGGTGAGGCCGATCGGGCGGTCTGCGGTGGCGTTGTCGAAGGTGCTCACAGGTGCTTCCTACTCCCCCTGGGTGGATCGGGTGGGCACAGGTACGTGGAGGGTGTGCAGAGGATTCAGCGGAGTTCCGGTTCCGGGCGTTCAGCGGTTCCGGGCATTCAGCGCAGTGCCGTGGCCAGCTCGCCCCACAGGTGGGCGGTCGTCTCCACACCCTTGAGCAGCAGGTCGAGCTCGACCTTCTCGTCGGGGGCGTGCCAGCCGTCGGAGGGTACGGAGATGCCGAGGAAGAGGACGGGTGCGCCGAGCACGTCCCTGAGGTCGGCGGCGGGGCCGGAGCCTCCTTCGCGGGTGAAGAGGATCTTCTTCCCGAAGGCCCGGCCCATCGCGCGGGCCACCGCCTGGAGGGCGGGGTGGTCCAGCGGGGTCAGGCAGGGGCGGGTGGCCGGCTGGAAGGCGATCCGGTGGCGGACGCCCGCCGGGATACGGGACTCGGCCCAGCTCCGGACGGCCTGCTGCACGCGGTCGGGGTCCTGGCCGTCGACCAGCCGGAAGCTGATCTTCACCAGGGCCGAGGAGGGGATGATCGTCTTGCTGCCGGCGCCCTGGTAGCCGCCGCCGATGCCGTTGACCTCGGCGGTGGGGCGGGCCCAGACGCGCTCCAGCGTGGAGTACCCGGCCTCGCCGGCCGCGGCCCCCGACTTCGCGGTGCGCAGCCAGGTGGCCTCGTCGAAGGGCAGCTCGGCGAAGAGGGCCCGCTCGGTGTCGGTGAGGTCGGTGACCCCGTCGTAGAAGCCGGGGATCGCGACCTTGCCGTCCGCGTCGTGGAGGGCGGCGACGAGGCGGGCGATCTCGGTGGCCGGGTTGGGGACGGCTCCGCCGAACGATCCGGAGTGGATGTCCTGGGCGGGTCCGTGCAGCTCGATCTCGCACTCCGCGAGGCCGCGCATGCCGGTGCAGACGGTCGGGGTGTCCTCGTCCCACATGCCGGTGTCCGAGACGATCACCGCGTCGGCGGCGAGCCGGTCCGCCTGCCGCTCGGCCAGGGCGCGGAAGTTCGGGGAGCCCGACTCCTCCTCGCCCTCGATCAGCAGCTTCAGGTGGACGGCGGGGGTGGAGCGGCCGGTCGCCGCGAGGTGGGCGCGGACCCCGAGGGTGTGGAAGAACACCTGGCCCTTGTCGTCGGCCGCGCCGCGTCCGTACATCCGGCCGTCCCGGATCACCGGCTCGAACGGGTCGGTCGCCCAGCCGTCCTCGCGGGCGGCGGGCTGCACGTCGTGGTGGCCGTAGACCAGGACCGTCGGGGCGTCCGGGGCCTCGCTGGGCCACTCGGCGAAGACCGCCGGCGCTCCGGGGGTCTCCCAGATCTCGGTGACCGGGAAGCCGGTCTCCTTGAGCTTGGCGCTCAGCCACTCCGCGCTGCGCCGTACGTCCCCGTCGTGCTCCGGCTGCGCGGAGACGGACGGGATGCGCAGCCACTCCGCGAGGTCGTCGAGGAAGGCTGCGCGGTGCTGTTCGGTGTACGTACGGACGGCGCTGTCCGGGGTCTCGCTCATGCTCTTGAGCCTATCCGTCCTCGGGGGCGGGCTCGTCCAGCAGGATCCGCTCCAGCTCGGCCCGGCCGGGCAGCCCCTGCGGGTGGACGGTCTCCCCGCTGCGTACGTAGAGGAAGGTGGCGGTGACCTCTTCGAGCGGCAGATCGTGCAGCTCGGCCCAGGCCAGCCGGTAGACGGCGAGCTGGAGCGGGTCGGCGGTGCGGTGGCGGGTGGTCTTCCAGTCGACGATCTCGTACCGGTCGCCCGTGCGGTAGACGGCGTCGATGCGGCCCCGGATCACGCGGCCCGCCAGGGTGATCTGGAACGGGGTCTCCACCCGGTACGGCGTGCGCCGGGCGTACGCGGTGCGCTCGAACGCTTCCTTCAGTTCGGCGAGGTCCCGCTCGTCGGCGATCTCCGCGTCGCTCTCGTCGCCCCCGGGCAGTTCGTCGGGGCCGAGCATGGGCAGCGGCAGTTCCTCGTACCGCGACTCCACCCAGGCGTGGAACCGGGTGCCCCGGCGGGCGGCGGGCTGGGGCGGGCGGGGCATGGGCCGGGCCAGCTCCCGGGCGAAGGCGTCGGGGTCCTCGGCCAGGCGCAGCAGCTGGGTGGCGGAGAGCGCGGCGGGCACGAGGACCTCGCGCACGGTGGCGCGGGCGCGGCGCAGCTCCCCGGCCAGGGAGTCCAGGTCCCGGTCCCAGGAGGCGAGGGTGCGGCCCTCCTCGGGGGTAAGCCGTTCCGCGGGACCGGCCTCCTGGGGGTGGCGGGCGGCCGGGATGTGCGGGGGCGGTGCGGTGTTCTGCCCGGTCTCCGGTGCCGTCTCGGGTGCGCCCGGGGGGCGTTCGGTGGGGAGCGCGTCCCAGTCCCAGTCCTCGTCGACCGGCTCCTCCTCGAACAGCGCCTCGTCTACCGGTACGTCAGCGGGCTCGTACGAAGGCTCACCGGTGGCCAGCCGCTCCAGGTGGGCCAGCACCGTGTCCCGGGCGGCGCGGCGGCGGGCGAGGGCGTCGGCGTCCAGCGGGAGAGGCCAGGCCAGGTCGGCGTCCCGTTCCGCGAGGGCCGGGTTCTCCTCGTCCTCGGCGGGCTCGTCCGCCCAGGCCTCGATCTCCCCGTGGCCCGCCGCGCAGTGCTCGTACAGCGCGTCGAGGAAGGCGGACGGGCCCCGCGTCCGCTTCTGGGACGGGCCCCACCAGTGGCCGGAGCCGAGGAGCAGGGAGCGGGGGCGGGTGAAGGTGACGTAGCCGAGGCGCAGTTCCTCCGTGTGCTGGTGCTCCTTCATCTCCGCCTTGAACGCCTTGATCCCCTTGGCGTCGAGGCCGTCGTGCGTGTCCAGGGCCGGGAGCGTCGCCGCGTCGCCGCGCAGGGCGTGCGGGAGCACCTGGGCCTGGGCGGTCCACGCCTCCCGGGCCCGGTCGCTCGGGAACTGGCCCGTGACCAGTCCGGGTACGGCGACGACGTCCCACTCCAGGCCCTTGGACTTGTGGGCGGTGAGGACCTTGACGGTGTTCTCGCCGCCGGGCAGCGCGTTGTCGAGGCCTTTCTCGTACTGTGCGGCGGTCCGCAGGAAGCCGAGGAAGGCGAGCAGGGTCGCCTCGCCGTCCAGGGAGGCGAACCGGGCCGCGGTGTCCAGGAAGTTGGCGAGGGTCTCCCGGCGGCGAGCGGCCAGCGCCTGCGGGGACGCGGACAGCTCGACCTCCAGTCCGGTGGTGGCCAGGACCCGGTGCAGGACGTCCATCAGGGGGTCCGCGAGCGAGCGGCGCAGGTCGCGCAGCTCCCGGGCGAGGCGGGCGAAGCGAACGCGGGCCTCGGCGGAGAACGGCAGCCCGTCGTCGGCCGCGTCCCCCACGACCAGGAAGGTGTCCAGCGCGTCCGCGAGCGATATCACCTCGGCCGGGTCCGTGCCCTCGACCGCGTCCGCGAGCCGCTGGTCGGCGTCGGCGTCGTCCGCGTGACCGGCCCGGTGCACGAGGAGGCGGGCGCGGCGGCCCAGGAGGGCGAGGTCCCGGGGGCCGATGCGCCAGCGCGGTCCGGTGAGGAGGCGGACCAGGGAGGCGTTGGCCCCCGGGTCCTGGAGGACCTCGCAGACGGCGACCAGGTCCGCCACCTCGGGCAGGTGGAGCAGCCCGGCGAGGCCGACGACCTCGACCGGGATGTCCCGGGCGACCAGCGCCGCCTGGATCTCGGGGAAGTCCCCGGCGGTGCGGCACAGGACGGCGATCTCGCCCGGCGGGGTGCCGGTGCGCACGAGGTGGGCGAGGGAGTCGGCGAGCCAGTCGATCTCCTCGGTGTGCGTGGTCAGCAGGGCGCAGCGGACCATGCCGTCCCGCTCGGCTCCCGGGGCGGGGCGCAACGCCTCGACGCCCTCGTGCATCGCCCGCAGGGGTTCGGCGAGGCCGTTGGCGAGCTGGAGGAGCCGGCCGCCGCTGCGCCGGTTCTCGCTGAGGCTGTAGCGGGTGGCGGGGGCGCCGTCGGCGTGCGGGAAGTGCTCGGGGAAGTCGTCGAGGTTGGCGACGGACGCGCCGCGCCAGCCGTAGATCGCCTGGCAGGGGTCGCCCACGGCGGTCACCGCGTGGCCGGTGGGCCTGGGGCTGCCCTCCTCGGTCTCCGTACCGGCTCCGAACAGCGCGGAGAGCAGCAGCCGCTGGGCCACCGACGTGTCCTGGTACTCGTCGAGGAGGACCACCCGGAACTCCTCGCGCAGGATCTTCCCGACCTCGGGCCGGGTCAGGGCCAGCTCGGCGGAGAGGGCGATCTGGTCGCCGAAGTCCAGCAGGTCCCGGCTGCGCTTGGCGGTTCGGTAGCGCTCGGTGAGGCCGAGAAGGGAGCGGCGGGCCTCGGCGGTCTCGGGGATCTTGCGAAGGTCGGCGTTGCTGAGTTTCGTGTGCTCCAGGGCGCTCAGCAGCTCGGTGTCGTGACGGTGCAGCGCGCCGGGCCGTACGAGGTGTTCGGACAGCTCCCCGTCGAGCGCCAGGAGATCGCTGACCAGGGTGGGGAAGGACCGGGTGAGCGCCGGATAGGGGCCCGGGGCCTCGCGCAGCACCTTCGCGGCGAGCTGGTAGCGGGTGGCGTCGGCGAGGAGGCGGGTGGTCGGCTCCAGGCCGATGCGCAGGCCGTGCTCGGTGAGGAGGCGGCCGGCGAAGGCGTGGTAGGTGGAGATGGTGGGTTCGCCCGGGGGGTTGTCCGGGTCGATGACGTCGGGGTCGGTGACCCCGGCGGCGATGAGCGCCCTGCGGACGCGCTCGGCCAGTTCGCCCGCCGCCTTGTTGGTGAAGGTGAGGCCGAGGACCTGCTCCGGCGCGACCTGTCCGGTGCCGACCAGCCAGACCACGCGGGCGGCCATCACCGTGGTCTTGCCCGACCCGGCCCCGGCCACGATCACCTGCGGGGCGGGCGGCGCGGTGATGCAGGCCGTCTGCTCCGGGGTGAACGGGATCCCGAGGAGCTCCTTGAGCTGCTCGGGATCGGTGATGCGTGGGGACACCCGGACAA
Organism: Streptomyces sp. NPDC091287; assembly: GCF_044768525.1. Taxonomy (NCBI): domain Bacteria; kingdom Bacillati; phylum Actinomycetota; class Actinomycetes; order Kitasatosporales; family Streptomycetaceae; genus Streptomyces; species Streptomyces sp. NPDC091287. The sequence goes on along the minus strand of NZ_JBIVUV010000011.1, from coordinate 185,840 downwards.
CGGTAACCGGAGCCACTGACAACCCGGGCCGATGCCCACGAAAGGGCCCACCGCGGCAAAGGGGGGCTACTCCACCACCTGGCGCCCCTCCGGCTGCGCGCTGCACGAGGCGCGGAAGGTGCAGTGGGCGCAGTGGGTGCCGGTGGTGGGGGTGAAGCGTTCGTCCAGGACCTTTCCGGCGGCGGTGGCGAGCAGGCCGGAGACCCACTCCCCCGCCAGCGGCTCCTGGGCCTGGACCTTGGGGAAGGCGTCGCCGCCCTCCTTCTTGGGCGCGGGCTGGCGGAGCTGGACCAGCTCGGCGCCGCCCGGCTCGGGGCGCTTGCCGTCGAAGACCTCGTCGACCGCGCCCTCGCGGACGGCGAGCTGGTAGACGGCGAGCTGGGGGTGGGCGGCGACCTCGTCCTTGGTGGGCGCGCCCTTGCCGGTCTTGAAGTCGACGACGTACGCCCGGCCCTCGGCGTCCTGTTCGACCCGGTCCATCGAGCCCCGGATGCGGACGGCGTACTCGCCCGCCTCCAGGGTCACGTCGAAGTCGTGCTCGCTCGCGGTGGGGGTGCGGCCGCCCCGGTCCAGGACGTGCCAGTGCAGGAAGCGTTCCAGGGCGGCGCGGGCGTGGTCCTTCTCCTGGTCGGACTTCCAGGGGGCGTCGAAGGCGAGGCCGTTCCACACGGAGTCCAGGCGTTCCATGAGGACGTCCAGGTCGGCGGGGGTCCGGCTGGAGGCGACCTCGTCGGCGAGTACGTGGACGACGTTGCCGAACCCCTGGGCGGCGGTGGCCGGGGCGTCGGCCTTCACCTCGCGGCCCAGGAACCACTGGAGGGCGCAGGTGTTGGCGAGCTGGTCCAGCGCGCTGCCGGAGAGGGTGACGGGCTGGTCGCGGTCGCGGAGCGGCACGGCGGAGCGGGTCGGCTCCTCCAGGCCCCACCAGCGGTACGGGTGGGCCGCGGGCACCAGCGGCTGCCCCTCGTCGTCGGTGAGCGCGGCGAGCCGGGCGAGGCGGTGGGCGGCGGCCTCGCGCAGCGCGTCGGACGCGGCCGGGTCGACCGTGGTGGCGCGCAGCTCGGCGACGAGCGCGGCGACGGCGAGGGGGCGGCGGGGGCGGCCGGTGACGTCGCGGGGTTCGACGCCCAGCTCGGTCAGGAAGCGGGAGGGCTGGTCGCCGTCGTCGGCGGGGGCCTTCACGGCGGTGACGACGAGGCGGTCGCGGGCGCGGGTGGCGGCGACGTAGAAGAGCCGGCGTTCCTCGGCGAGGAGGGCCCCGGGCGTGAGGGGTTCGGCGAGTCCGTCCCGGCCGATCCGGTCGGCCTCCAGGAGGGAGCCCCGGCGGCGCAGGTCGGGCCAGACGCCTTCCTGGACCCCGGCGACGACGACGAGCCGCCACTCCAGGCCCTTGGAGCGGTGGGCGGTCATCAGGCGTACGGCGTCGGGGCGGGCGGTCCGCCGCGAGAGGGTGTCCGCGGCGATGTCCTGGGCGTCGACCTCTTCGAGGAAGTTGAGGGCCCCGCGCCCGCCGGTGCGCTCCTCGGCGCGGGCGGCCGTCTCGAACAGGGCGCACACCGCGTCGAGATCGCGGTCGGCGTTGCGCCCGCCCGCCCCACCCCGCAGCGCGGCCCGCTCCAGCCTGCCGGGCCAGGGGGTGCCGTTCCACAGGGTCCACAGGGCCTCCTCGGCGGTGCCGCCGCCTTCGAGGAGCTCGCGGGCCTTGCGCAGGAGCGCGCCGAGGCGCTGCGCCCCGTGGGCGTACGCCGGGTCGTGGGTGACGAGTCGTTCGGGTTCGGCGAGGGCGCGGGCCAGCAGGGCGTCGGAGGGGGCGGGGACGCGGATCCCGGCGGCGCGCTCCTCGTCGCGCAGGGCCCGGCCGAGGCGGCGCAGGTCGGCGGCGTCCATGGAGCCGAGCGGGGAGGTGAGGAGGGTGAGAGCGGTCTCGGAGTCGAGCCAGGGGGCCGCTTCGTCCTGCTCCTCGTCGGCGCGGACGGTGTCCTGCTCGTCGTCGGCGCGGGCGGTGTCCTGCTCCTCGTCAGCGCGCACGGTGTCCTGCTCCTCGTCAGCGCGGGCGGTGTCCTGCTCCTCGTCGGCGCGGGCGGTGTCCTGCGCTTCGTCAGAGCGGGCGGTATGCAGCTCCTCGTCGGCACGGACGGTGTGCAGCGCGGCCGCGGCCACCGTCCGCAGCGCCGTCAGCAGCGGGGCGACGGCCGGTTCGTGGCGCAGCGGCAGGTCGTTGCCGTCGACCTCCAGGGGGACTCCGGCGGAGGTGAGGGCGCGGCGGACGGCGGGCAGCGAGCGGCCTCCGGCCCGTACCAGCACGGCCATCTCCTGCCACGGCACCCCGTCCTCCAGGTGGGCGCGGCGCAGCAGGTCCGCGATGTTCTCCAGCTCCGTGGAGGCGGTCGGGTAGGTGTACGTCTCGACCTGGCCGCCGTCCCGGACGGCGGCCGGGTCGCGGTGGGCGCGGACCATGTCGGCGGGCAGCCGGGTCAGCGGCATCCGGCGGGTGAGCAGCCGGGTCGCCGCGAGCAGTCCGGCCCCGGAGCGGCGGGAGGTGGTGAGGACCCCCACGGGCGCGGGGCCCCCGTCCGCCCGGCGGAAGGTGTCCGGGAAGTCGAGGATGCCGTTCACGTCGGCGCCCCGGAACGTGTAGATCGACTGGTCGGGGTCGCCGAAGGCGATCAGCGTCCGCCCGCCGCGCGCAGCCGCCCCGCGCTCCTCGGCGTACCCCGGCGCGCGCCCCCGGTTGCCCGCCAGCGCGTGCAGCAGGCGCACCTGGGAGGGGTCGGTGTCCTGGTACTCGTCGACGTACACCGCGTCGTAGCTCCCGGCCAGCCGCTCCGCCACCTCGGGGCGCTCGGCGAGCAGGACCGCGCGGTGCACCAGCTCGGCGTAGTCCAGGACGCCCTGGGCGTCGAGGATGTCGAGGTACTCGGCGAGGAACTGGGCCGCCACCGTCCAGTCCGGGCGGCCGGTGCGGCGGGCGAAGGCGGCCAGCGCGTCCGGGCCGAGGCCCAGTTCACGGCTGCGGGCGAGCACGGCGCGCACCTCGTCGGCGAAACCGCGGGTGGTCAGGCAGGACCGCAGCTCGTCCGGCCAGCGGACGTGGGCCAGGCCCTCCTTCTCCAGATCGAGCTGGCCCGCGAGCAGCTCGCGGACGGTGACGTCCTGTTCGGGTCCGGACAGCAGGCGCAGCGGATCGGCGAACAGATCGGCGTCCTGGTGGGCCCGGACCAGGGCGTAGCAGTACGAGTGGAACGTGGTGGCCTGCGGGCCCCGGGCAGCCCCGAGGCGGGCGGCCATCCGGTCACGCAGCTCGACGGCGGCCTTGCGGCTGAAGGTGAGGACGAGGATGCGGGCGGGGTCGGTGCCCCGGTTGACCCGCGCGGCGACGGATTCGACGAGGGTGGTGGTCTTCCCGGTGCCGGGCCCGGCGAGGACCAGCAGCGGGCCGCCCGGGTGGTCAACCACCGCGCGCTGGCCTGCGTCCAGGAGGGGGGGATCCACGGAACCCGGCGGAGTGCGGACCAGGCGGTACGCACCCGTGGTCCGCGGCCGTGACTCACGGTGCGGACTGTGCCGGGTGGAGGAGGAGCTCACGTGGATCGCCGGTCCTGGTGGGTGTACGCGGGTGTACGGGTGATGAGGGACGGGGTCGGGGTCGGTGCGGACGGGGAAGAGGGAAGGGGCGGAGCGTGCCGCGCGATGACGACGCTACGCCAGCGACGGGACGGGAGGCAGCGGCTGTGCCGCGTCGCTCGTCACGTGCGCTGCCGCCGTCATGTGCTCTGCCGCGTCGGGCCGTATCCGCCGGGGGCCGATGGCGGAAGCTGTCAGGTGTGAGCTTTCTCGCCCCGACCGCCCGCGCCACCGCCCCGACCGCCCGCGCCACCGCCCGCACCGCCCGCGCCACCGCCCCGACCGCCGGCGTCACCGCCCGCACCGCCCGCGCCACCGCCCGGTTGCACGCCGCCGTCCCAGCGGGCGCGCCGCATGTCGATGCGCGGGATGTGCCCCTCCGCCCGGTGCGACGCCTCGCGCAGCGGGGTGCCCTCTGCGCGGTAGTGGTCCAGCGCCCGCAGCTCGTGGGCGGGGAGCAGGGTCCCGTCGGAGCGGACGACGCGCCACCACGGCACGGCCGATCCGTACAGCGCCATGACCCGGCCGACCTGGCGGGGTCCCCCCTCGCCCAGCCACTCCGCGATGTCTCCGTACGTCATCACCCGGCCGGGCGGGATCAGGTCGGTCACATCGAGGACGCGCTCCGCGTACTCCGGCAGTTCGGCGCCGGTCGGGGCGGTGCCGGACCCGCCCTCGTCCGTCTGGTCCTGGCTCATCCGTCCCATCCTGCCGTACGCCACCGACAGCCCGGCCGAAACGGTATCCGTCCGGGCACACAGCGTGCACACGGGTGGAAAGGAGCGTATGTTGCGCTTCCCGCGCCCGTGCGATGCACCCTGATGCCCTCCTCTGTCTACGGGCCGTGCCACCATCATGCGGGCGGTGACCGGTGATACCAGAACACGAAGACGAACCAGAGGCGATGAAGGAGCAGGGCGTGCAGCCACCGAAGGCGGCGGACGCCTCCGATGCCGGGGAGCGCCCGCAGGGTGATTCCGAGACCTCCGGAGCGCCCCGTGCCGACGGCCCCACGACGTCCACCACCGGACATCTGGCCGGCTCGACCCTGGCCTCGGCCGAGGCCGCTCTGACCGACCGCGTCTCCGGCGACGAGCCGCTGCTCCCCGCCCGGGTGCACCGCCCCTCCGACCTGATGCGGCTGCTCATCGGGGTGCTCGCGATCGCGGTCCTGTTCTCGATCGCCGCGTTCGCCCAGGGCACCACCACCGGCCTGGAGGACGACATCTCCAAGGGCACCGAACAGGCGCCCGATCTGTTGATCAAGATCGCCGGCCTGGTGTCCAGCATCGCCGTGCTGCTGGTGCCTGTCGCCTTCGCCATCGAACGCCTCATCAAACGCGACGGGCTGCGCATCGCGGACGGTGTGCTCGCGGCCGTGCTCGCCCACGGGGTGACGCTCGCCACCGACCTCTGGGTCTCGCGGTCCGCGCCCGGCACCATCCAGGACGCGCTGACCCAGCCGCAGACGGCCGGCGGTCTTACCGACCCGGTGCACGGCTATCTCGCGCCGGTCATCGCGTACATGACGGCGGTCGGGATGGCACGGCGGCCGCGCTGGCGCGTGGTGCTGTGGGTGGTGCTGCTGCTCGACGCGTTCGCGATGCTGGTGGGCGGGTACACCACCCCGTTCTCGATCATCCTCACCGTGCTGATCGGCTGGACCGTGGCGTACGGGACGCTGTACGCGGTCGGCTCGCCGAACGTCCGCCCCACCGGCCAGCACCTGATGGCGGGGCTGCGGCACGTGGGCTTCCGCCCGGTCGCGGCGATGCGCACCGAGGACGCCCCGGACCACGCCGACCACAACGACCGGGGGCGGCGCTATCTGGTCACCCTGGAGGACGGCCCCCCGCTGGACGTCACCGTCGTCGACCGGGAACAGCAGGCCCAGGGGTTCTTCTACCGGGCCTGGCGGCGGCTCACGCTGCGTGGGATCACCCAGCGGCGCTCGATCCAGTCGTTGCGCCAGGCGCTGGAGCAGGAGGCGCTGCTCGCGTACGCGGCCATCGCCGCCGGGGCGAACGCGCCCAAGCTGATCGCCACCTCGGAGCTGGGCCCCGACGCGGTGATGCTCGTCTACGAGCACATCGGCGGCCGGACGCTGGACTCGATGGAGGACGAGGAGATCACCGACGATCTGGTGCGTGGCACCTGGCGTCAGGTGAAGGCTCTCCAGTCCCGCCGGATCGCGCACCGCAGGCTGACCGGTGACGCGCTCCTGGTGGACCGGTCCGGCAGGGCGTTCGTGACGGATCTGCGCGGCGGCGAGATCGCCGCCGGTGATCTGGTGCTGCGGATGGACGTGGCCCAGTTGCTGACCACGCTGGGGCTGCGGGTGGGGGCCGAGCGGTCGGTCGCCGGGGCGCTGGCCGTGCTCGGACCGGACGCGGTGGCGGACTGTCTGCCGCTGCTCCAGCCGATCGCGCTGAGCCGCTCCACCCGGGCGACGCTGCGCCGGATCGCCCGCGAGCGTTCGCAGCGCGAGCGGGAAGCGGTGGTCGAGGCCTCGCAGGCGGCCAAGCAGGCGAAGGCGCAGGCCGCCGCGGAGTCCGCCGAGGGTGCGCTCCCGGATCACGGCGCGGACCCGAAGGCCGAGCAGAAGGCGGAACAGAAGGCGGAGCGCAAGTCTCTGCGCACCGAGAAGCAGGCCGAGAAGCGCGCCATCGACGACGCGCTGGAGGAGGCCCGCGAGGAGGATCTGCTCGCCCAGATCCGGCGTCAGGTGCTGCTGATCCGCCCGCAGGCCCCGGTCGAACCGGTCCGCCTGGAGCGCATCAAACCGCGTACCCTGTTCAGCTTCATCGCCGGGGCCATCGCCGCGTACTTCCTGATCTCGCAGGTCACCCAGGCCAACTTCGGGGTGGTCGTGGAGCAGGCGGAGTGGGGCTGGGTGGCGGCCGCCCTCGGATTCTCGGCGCTGAGCTACGTGGCGGCGGCGATGAGCCTGCTGGGCTTCGTCCCGGAGCGGGTGCCGTTCCGCAAGACCGTGCAGGCGCAGGTGGCCGGCTCCTTCGTGAAGATCGTCGCGCCGGCCGCCATCGGGGGCGTGGCGCTGAACACCCGCTTCCTCCAGCGGGCCGGGGTGCGCCCCGGGCTCGCGGTGGCGAGCGTCGGGGCCTCGCAGCTCTTCGGGCTCGGCGCCCACATCATGCTGCTGGCTCTGTTCGGTTATCTCACCGGTACGGAGCGGACCCCGGACTCGCTGACCCCGTCCCGGACGGTGATCGCCGGTCTGCTGACGGTCGCGGTGCTGGTGCTGGTGGTGACGGCGATCCCGATCCTGCGGAAGTTCGTGGTGACCCGGGTGCGCTCGCTGTTCGCGGGGGTCGTGCCACGCATGCTGGACGTGGTGCAGCGGCCGCAGAAGCTGCTCACCGGCATCAGCGGCATGCTGCTGCTGACCGGCCTGTTCGTGCTCTGCCTGGACGCCTCGATCCGGGCGTTCAGCGGCCCGGGCGTCCCCCAGCTGAGCTACGCGAGCATCGCGGTGGTCTTCCTGGCGGGGAACGCGATCGGCTCGGCGGCCCCGACGCCGGGCGGGATGGGCGCGGTCGAGGGCGCGCTGACGCTGGGCCTGATCGCGGTCGGGCTGCCGGCGGAGGTCGCGGCTCCCGCGGTGCTGCTGTACCGCGTGATGACGCTGTGGCTGCCGGTGCTGCCGGGGTGGATCTGCTTCAACCAGCTCACCCGCAAGGGCGAGCTGTAGCCGAGCGGGGGCCATGCGGCGGCTGCGGGCCTCCGCCACCCGCATGGACCGCGCCCGGCCGCGCTCCCCGGCGCCCCGTCGCACGATGGGGGCATGAGGACTTCCCCCGCTCTGCGTGCCGCCGCCCTCGCCGCCACCGCCGCCGTGCTGCTGCCGGTGGCCGCCTGTTCGGACGACGGTGACGGGGAGGGGTCCTCGACGCCCACCGGGGCCTCGACCGCCTCGCCGTCCTCCACCCCCGAGGACCTGGCGTCGCAGCAGCTCGAATGGTCCCCGTGCCCACCCCCGAACTCGGCCCAGGGCGGTGGCGAGTCGCCGTCGCCGCTGCCCGGCGGCGTGGTGTGGGAGTGCTCCTTCATGGACGTACCCCTCGACTACGCGGAGCCGGACGGCCGCACGATCGAACTGGCGCTGGTGCGGGCGAAGGCCAAGGACCAGAAGCGGCGGATCGGCTCGCTGGTGTTCAACTTCGGCGGACCCGGCGCGTCCGGCGTCGCGACGCTGCCCGCGTTCGGCACCGAGTACGACAAGCTCCGCACCCGGTACGACCTGGTGAGCTTCGACCCGCGCGGGGTCGGCCGCAGCGAGGGCGTCGAGTGCGCCGACGACGCCCAGCTCGACGCCTTCTACCAGGAGGACTCCACCCCGGACGACGCGGCCGAGGAGAAGCAGTTCGTCCAGGGGCAGAAGGACTTCATCGCGGACTGCGAGGAGAACTCCGGCCCCGAACTCCCCTTCGTGGGCACGACGAACGCCGCCCGCGACATGGACCTGATGCGCACGGTGCTCGGCGACGACAAGCTGCACTACTTCGGCATCTCGTACGGCACCGAGCTGGGCGGCGTCTACGCCCACCTCTTCCCCGACCAGGTCGGCCGGGCGGTCTTCGACGCGGTGGTCGACCCCACGAAGGACGCCGAGCAGTCCTCCATCGGCCAGGCCCAGGGCTTCCAGTTGGCTCTGGACAACTTCACGAAGGACTGCGCGGAACGCGACGACTGCGCGCTGCCCGGGGCCACCCGGCAGGAGGTCGAGCAGGGCATCGCCGATCTGCTGGCCGAGCTGGAGGAGGAGCCCGTCGACGGGCTCGGCGACCGGGCGCTGACGCAGACGCTCGCCACCACCGGCATCGCGTCCGCGCTGTACTCCAAGGAGACCTGGCCGCTGCTGGAACAGGGCCTGGACGAGGCGGGCGGCGGGAACGGCGGGCTGCTCCTCGCCCTGGCCGATTCGTTGAACGGCCGCTCGGAGGACGGACGGTACGACAACTCCAACGCCGCCAACATCTCCATCAACTGCGCGGACAGCGAGCAGCGGTTCTCCCTGGAGCAGACGAAGGCGGCGCTGCCCGCGTTCCGCAAGGCGTCCCCGCTGTTCGGGGACTACCTGGGCTGGGGCCTGATGAGCTGCACCGGCTGGCCGGTGGCGGGCGCCTGGAAGACGCCGGACGTCAGCGCCCCCGGCGCCGCCCCGATCCTGGTCATCGGCAACACCGGTGACCCGGCGACCCCGTACGCGGGCGCGAAGGCGATGGTGGAGAAGCTGGGCAAGGGCGTCGGCGTCGAGCTCACCTACAAGGGCGAGGGGCACGGGGCGTACAACAGCAAGGACGCGTGTGTGCAACGGGCCGTCGACGGCTATCTGTTGAACGGTACGGTGCCGAAGTCCGGCACCGTCTGCGGGTGACTCCGACCCCCGACTCCCCTGTCGCGCAAGGCGGTTAGCATGGCCGCACATCACAGCCGCCCGTCGCGTCGCCACCGGCTTCGGGCCCCGGGGAGGGAAGCCGGATCATGCGTGCGCACCGTCGTGTCCAGCGGGCCGCCGCCTCGTCAGGAGCAGCCCTCCTCGCGGCGGGACTGCTCGCCGGCTGCGGCCTGTTGAGTTCGGAGCCGGACGTGAGCGATCCGGCGGGCGGCCGTCCGGCCGACGCCTCCGCCGCGCCCACGCCGACGGACCTCAAGGACTCTCCCAAAACGCCGGAGCTGCCCTCCGCCCTCACTTCGCAGCGCCTCGACTGGAAGCGCTGCCCGGCCCCGGGGGCCGGCAAGGCCCCCGGTTCCGCCTGGCGTTGCGCGAACGTGGACGTACCGCTGGACTACGCGGAGCCGTCGGGGGAGACACTCTCCGTCGCGCTGGTCCGCAAGGAGGCCCGGGACAAGAAGCGACGGCTCGGCTCGCTGCTGTTCAACTTCGGCGGGCCCGGCGGATCCGGCGTCGGGATACTGCCGCGCTCGGCCGACGCGTACGCGAAGCTCAACTCCCGCTACGACCTGGTGAGTTTCGACCCGCGCGGGGTCGCGGCCAGCTCCGGGGTGCACTGCCGCACCGACAAGGAGCAGGAACAGGCCCACCGGAGCGTCGACCTGACTCCGGACACGGCGGCCGAGGAGACGGCGTTCATCGAGGACGCCGCGGACTTCGGCGCCGGCTGCGAGCGCCGCTCGGGCGCGATCCTGCCGCACGTCGGCACGGTCAACGCCGCCCGCGACCTGGACCTGATCCGCGAGGTCCTGGGCGACGAGAAGCTGTCCTACTTCGGCTTCTCCTACGGTACGGAGCTGGGCGGAACGTACGCGCACATCTTCCCGCACAAGGTGGGACGTACCGTGCTGGACGCGGTCGTCGACCCGACGGCCGACGGGACCGGGCACGCCCGCAACCAGACCACGGGCTTCCAGCGCGCCCTGGAGAACTACCTCAAGGACCGCGGCCAGGACCCGGAGACGGGCTCCGAGCGCATCGCCCGGCTGCTGGCCCGCATAGACCGGAGTCCGCTGCCGACCGACTCGGGCCGCGAACTGAGCGAGTCGCTCGCCATCACCGGCATCGTCACCCCGCTGTACTCCGATTCGGGCTGGCCCGCCCTGACGGCCGCGCTCGACGAGGCGGAGAACGCCGGAACGGGCAATGGTCTGCTCCGGCTCGCCGACTCGTACAACGGCCGGGACGAACAGGGGCGTTACGACACCCAGAACCACTCGCAGCGGGCGATCTCCTGCGCCGACTCGGCGTCCCGCCCCACCGTGGACGAGGCCCGTGCGCTGCTGCCGGAGTTCCGGAAGCTGTCGCCGGTCTTCGGCCCGTTCCTGGCCTGGGACACCGTGGGCTGGTGCGCCCAGTGGCCGGTCGAGGGGGAGCACGAGACGCCGGAGACCAGCGCGCCGGGCGCGGGCCCGATCCTGGTCGTCGGGACGACCGGCGACCCGGCGACCCCGTACGAGGGGGCGCGGCGGATGGCGGACGAGCTGGGCAAGGGCGTCGGCATCCTGCTGACCAACGAGGGCGAGGGTCACGGGGCCTACGGCGGCAACGACTGTGTGACCTCGACGATCGACGACTACTTCCTGGACGGGAAGGTCCCGGAGGACGGCACGACCTGTTCGTAGCCGGGGCCCTGGAGGCCGGGCACACGGAAGGGGGCGGGGGGGGCCCGGGGGCGGGCCGGCCCCGAACCGCACAAAGTGGTGAGGGACGCGGGTGTTAACCCG